>JBARNF010001009.1:0-22522 GCA_049802835.1 Bradyrhizobium sp. | reverse complement strand
CGCGCTCTGTGAACCATGCATCTAGTTCATCCACAACCTCCGGTTTGAACTGATCGCGGGTGGATTGAAGGCGGTCCGGAGGACGCCGCACTCTGTCGAGAAGCGCACGAAGAGTCTGTTCGGTTACAGCGCGGTCAACGGAAAACAGGCCAGTCTTCGCGCGAGCGATTTTTGCGGCCAATGGATTCATGTCACAGCCAAATGTAGCGAGGCCGTTCAGCATTCCTTCGAGAAGGACTGTGCCGCTCCCGCAAAATGGGTCGAGGACTTTGGCACCAGTCGGGACGCCGGAAACGTTGATTAGTGACTTTACAAGCTGCGGGTAGAATTTTCCCTTGTAAGCATGCAGGCCATGCGTGGCATATTTGGGGTCCTTGCGCTTTGGCCCTTCGGCATCGCCATTTTCAAGGACTTTCTGCCATGTCTGCTGCGCGAGGGGGTGCGCACCAGCGATGATATATTCCCGCGTGAATGTAAGGCGACGCAATGCAGAAAGCGCACCCAGTGACGCCTGAAGGGAGACGGGAGCAGTAAAATCGGCGGTGTCGAGCGTCTGCCGAGAAAGACTTTCAATTTCGAGCTTACGTAATTCAACTTCATAAGGCCACATGCGGTAGGCGGGCGGCACTAGAGTGACGGTGACCGCCTCATCGGGCCTGCGAAGGACGACGAGTTGTTCGTTTCGTGCGCGGCGTGCCGGTTTCGCAAATGAACGCTTGGTCTGATGTATAGGTCTATCGATCACTCCAACAAATTCGAATCCAACATCCTTCGCGGCTCCGACGATCGCGTCTGCTGTGGAGAAAGTCTCGCCCTTGAAGATCGCGTCGCCTACAACAAAAACGGCATATCGCCCGGGTTGAAGCGCCGTGAAACAGCCGCGCAGAACGGCCGTCATGTCAGTACGATATTCTTCGAACCCAGATCCGTTGCGCTGATGCCTGAGGTGCGAACCGATTTCGATCGTGCCTAGCACCCGCGGATCGAAGCCAAGCCAGAACAGCCGGAAGCGATGGTAGAGATGGTAATCGGTCGCGTTGGGGTAGGGCGGTGACGTGACGATAAGATCAACTGAGCCGTTTCCGATCATTGGCTCAATAGCCGAGCGGCCATCAGCCACTATAAATCTTGCGTCGGCGCGTTGTAAGTCTGGCGCGGCATTGCTCAGACGGCGTGTGATCGTTCGCAATGATTCGAGAAATCCGCGCAACGTCAGGCCAACAGCTACCTCCTTGCGCTCAGCGACATATCGCGTTTCGGATTCTTGGAACGAGACGCGCGTGACGATACGCGACAACGCCAGCAAGGCTGCGTCCTGCGCGAGGTCTGTGGTGGTTTTCTCTATAAGAAACCGGATTAGCGCCAGTTCGGCTATCGCATTGGCGTGAAACCAGTTGTCGATATTCGGAATGTCGGGCACGAAGGCGCTATGTCGCGCGCGCATTTGCGCGGTCCACCCATATTTCTTGATGTCTGAGCCTGCAACAAAGCTGGTGACTGCCGCGTGGATCTGATGCAATTCAGCTTGCACGGCAGGGGTCATAAAGCCTGTTTTTACTCGGCCAATGAGCTCAGATAATGGATTGGCGTCGAGGGACAAGGCGCGCCGGCCCAGTCGCACTGCTTCGACGGCCGTCGTGGCACTCCCGCCGAAAGGGTCAAAAACAATGTCGCCGGGAATTGAAAGCGTAGCGATGAGATGCGCCGGTATCTGCGGAATGAATTTAGCTGGATAGGGATGGAGATCGTGAGTGAGGTAGCGGGTATCGGCGTCTGTGAACGCCCAGTCCTGCGCCTGTAAGGCGGCAAAAACCTTTTGAGCGTCCTCAATTTCGGAGACGGAGGAAGTTCTCGCGGTCTCCTTGGGCAAGGGCCGTTCGACCTCTGGCACGCTCAAGGTGAGCTGCTCTTCGAGCCAATCGGATAGAGTGTCGCCCTGCAAATTCAGTGTCTGGATGAGCGCGGCTTTTCTCTGATCGGTAGTTTCAAGGACGATGCGCTCTTTGGCCATATGAATCTGCAATCTTGTACATTTCGTCAGTACGGTAGCCAAAATTCATTCCGCTGCCAATCAATTTCTGCAAACGCGCGAACCTCATTTTCGGGAAAACATTAAGAAAAACAGACACTACAGCCTGCCGATGGTCCAGGCGAAGACTCGATGACCTTTATGAAGTCATTGACCAAGTCCAAGGGCCATATGCTTGGTGCGAGCTGCGGGACTTGAACCGGCATAGCTCTTTCGACCCTAGGGATTTTCATACCACTTCGGCTTCGCCGGCTCACCTGGGCGTGTGGGCGCTTCTGGCTCGTCGTGGTCTGGACTATACCTCCACCGTAGCGTGTTCACGCGATGGGTGGCTGCCCTTCTAGTCTCTACGGCTTCGCGCCGGTCGTTAAACCGGTGCGCTTGGCTTGGGATTTCGTGGTGGCAGCTCATGGCGTCAGATCAGATCGTCAACGGTGATCTTCAGAACGTCGGCGAGCTTCTTGAGCGTCGCCGCGGTGCCCGGCTTATGTCCGGCTTCGATTTCGGAAATGAAGCCTTGGGCTACTCCGGTTGCTTTCGACAATGCCCCCTGCGTTAGGCCGCGTTTCTTTCGCCAGAAGCCAAGCGGGCTCTTGGCGGCCAACAGTTCCTTCGCTTCGGCGGAGGTCAGCGTTTCTTCCTCGCCGCTCTCGATTGCCTTCCGGGATCGCTCGGCGATCAAGCTGTCTCGAAGATCCTCGGCGGCTTCAACCAGGCGCTCATATTCGGCGGCCGACAGCAAAACCATATCCTCGCCGCCAGGAGATTTGATGCGTTGTGCTTTGTTCATGGTGTGCCTCTCAATCGTAAATCTCGCCCCGCGGGCCGACTTTGTGGATGGTGATAGTGTCTTTCGTCTCCGAAAAGATCACCCGGAAGTCGCCGACCCGCAATCGGTAGTCCGGACGGCCCTGCAGCTTTTTGACGTTGTTCGCCTGCTCGGCAGGGTTCTTCGCATAAGCCTCGATCTTTGCCACGATGGCGTCTTTGCGGTTTGAATGGTGTCGCAAGGATCGGATCGCTTCGCGGCTGTAGATGATCTCTTTCATACGTCGAATATCTCATTTAGGAATATCCATGTCAATGCTATCAGAGATTGCCTTAGAGGGCCGTACGGACGCTACCCGATGCGCCTGTACCCAATTCAGCGCATCGATTTCAACGCATAGGAGCCCGTTTCCAGGGCTCGTCCTGCGTCAGTGATAGGAGCTTGTCGAGACCGGCCGATAGACCTTGACGCCTGCGACCATTTCGAAGTCGTGTGGGCGCGCGGTCGCGCTTGAATTCATCTTCAGGCCCGTGCATCCCCGGCGCGCGATGCGGCGGATTTCCTCGCCGATGTAGGCACCAGGAAGCGGGATGACGCGATCGGTTGCCCAACCAGTCGAGACGGTTTCGGTTGCGATCTGGCGGACGGTGACAGCCGAGCCACTGACGCGCACCACCTCGTAAAATTCGCGGTTGGTCTGCTCATAGCCCCAGCACGTCGAGAGGATTTCGCCGACCGTGTAGGTGTAGGCCACGGCGTTCGCTTTCTCGGTGGCTTTGCGAGCCTGCCACGCCTGCCGACGCGCGAACATCTCGGCGACGTGCCTCTGACGGGCGGCTGGGCTCGTATACGAGTAGTTGCTGACGGGCTTCGCCTGCTTGCCGAAGAACACCCGGGCGCACGGACGGCCGCGACCATCGCTGTAGACATAGCCGACCGCATCGCTCGTCTTGTCGGCAACCTTGATTGCACCCTTGGGGATGAAAGACGAGCGGGACAGGGTGTAGCGGGTCATTGCAGTATCTCCTAACCAGATGGAAGTTTGATCTCATATGGAGATTGTTGCGTCAATCCCATTAGAGATATATTTTTGATCCTATCGGAGATATTTCTGGGAGCGGACCGCTGGTGCGTTCCGCGATTGGCGCCGCAAGAGCTTGGGACTCGACTCGATGTTCTCTTTATGTTCTATTTGTGTTATGCGAAGTGGGAAGGGTGAGACCGTGGCGGATATTGCATCCGTCCGTGCGGAGATTGAGCGCGCGCGTAAGAACGTCGCTCGGCTGCGCCGGGATATACCTGCGCTGCAGAGGGCCAGTCGTCCCACGACGGTAGCTGAAGCCGAGCTTCAGTTGCTGCTCGATCGGATCGACAAGCTGTCGGCCGAGCGGGACCGGCTCAAGGGCGCCATGCAGCATCCGTTGAAGGGTAAGGTTCTTGGAGGCCGCAAATGGTGACGTTGAGATATTTCAGTGACAGCGAGGACCAGCCTCCGTTCCTCAAGGCGCTGGCCGAGGTTCGGCGCGTCGGCGTTCACGAGGGATGGTGTTATCACCACGTCCAAGCGATCATCGTGGCAATCGACCAATATGCCGAGGCCGCGACCGGCAATCGCGAGTTCTTCTGGAACAAGCCGCACTCGATCGGGCCGACCAGACGGGGCGATGTCCCGTGAAGACTTGGCTTAAGTAGTGGGGCGCGACGGCCCGCCGATTGGGTTGCTGAGGGGCGCAGTCAAAGAGGCGGCCGCGCAGCTGCTATGCGATTTTCCTGCATTCGGTTGGGCAATGAGGCGCAGTTGGCATTTAGGATTGCGATGCGATACCCGCCACGAAATAGTCAATCGAGGGCCCAAGCGCGCTGGATGTCCAGCCGTGACTATCGGTATTGACGCCTTGTGACCCACGGCCATCGTACGTCGCGCCTGCTTGGTGTAGCAGCCGCGGGCACACCATCTCGATTCGGACGTCGAACCTTGTGCAGGCGCCTTAGCGATGATCTAGCGGTAGCGCGGGTGAAGCGACCGCGCACTCGTATTCGCGTTGCTCCGGTGAGATTTCACTAAGAGAAATACATTCGGACGCCCCGCACATTTCAACAGGCACCTTACAGGATTTGTGGCCAGGTACCGCTTTGACGAGGTCCTCAGCATAGGCAATAACCGCTTTGCGCCTGATTGCCACCAATATCTGATCGATCAGTTCCAGCGTCTTTGGTGGAAGATCTGGATTCTGTTGCAAGCGTTGCGCGGCTAAGAACTCGTTACTTAGTACCGCGCGTGCGCTGGCCTCGGAGCGAGCACAATGCTTTCTTGCGCTTCCTTCAAAGATTGACGGCGTCGATCGTCGTTCAATCTCCGAGGCTGATTTGAGCGTGAGGCACTTGCGGTAATCATCCAGTACACAACTGTCACCTTTGCAAAAGGTGAGGGGCCGGCGCGTGAACTCCTCTTCGGCGCGCCGCGCCATCGAGCTAATGTACGGGAGGCCAATAGTTTTTCCTGCTATGTCCGCTGGCAGTCCGTCAAAACCGGGTGGCGGATGATCGGCAAGAGCTGTTTCCACAGAGCGAATTTCCGCTGCACACCCCGCGTACAAAAAGTCCCAAAGCTCATTTCGTAGCCTGTGGCGCTCAACAACCGCGAGAACATCTGTAAAGCACTTTGCTAGCTGTTTTCTTTCCAGAATAGCAAATTGGTTGTAATCAACTTTAGAGTAGTCCGTTTCCGCCGCGAAGCCGGCCGAAACAAAGCATATCCCAAATAGCGCAAATAAAGCGCACCTAATCATGCCGCGTTCTCCTGCAGCCATAGCGTGCAGTTTATTGACGCGTCCACTTTAAGGCAAATCAATTCAGCTTCAGCGAGCGCACCGATTTTTGTTCTGAAGCTCAGTCTGTGGTTCGCTTGAGAGTCTGTTTGCGTTGCACTCGCTAGAGCATGCACACGGCGCGTCCGGGTGCTTCGGCCTCTTGGTCAAGGCCCCGCCGAGGTGGAGATCAAACTTGTGAAAAACGCAACTCGTGCGAATTTACAGTAACAAGTAGCGGGGTTAAACTTGGCGCGCTTCTAAGGAGGCCGCGACTATGCTGGGTGAAAATGATCTTTGGCCCGTTGTATGCCGGGAGTGCGGTTTCCAAAATGAGGTAGCTATCGGCACTTTGATGGAGGCCGAGCGCCATCAGTGCCCCCGTTGCAGCGACCAAGCAAAGTTCGACCGAGAGGCCTTCCGGAGCACTGTGCGAATGCTGCGGTTCAATTTGGCTGAGGTCGAACGGAAAGCTTTCGCGCCCAATTGGAGCCACCTCATGCAGCGGCAAGTCCCGCTCGACGCAGCACAATTGCGGGACGCTGAGGCGCACGTGAGCGCGGCCCTAAGATCCATGATGATCGCCGCGCCGGTCTGCCAATTTACGTCCAAGCTCGACCCGGAGCCGTTTTCGATCGGAGGCAAATGGTAGGGTTGCCAACTAGAACCAAGGAATCAGTGAGCGCCTGCAATTTTTAGTCCCTCGCTGTGTTGGCGCTGCAGGAGATTAGCCTTCTGAATCACCCTCTAACCTATTGAAACTGCTAGGGCTGAAATCTGCGCCATATTCAGAATTGGCGTTGATTTTACAGCGGACACCCGCAGCTTTTGATTCCGCCATTCGGAGGTTCGATCCCTCCCGCCCCAGCCAGCCTACTCCTATGATGTTGTTGTATAAAATCGCATGCTTCCGTCATGCTTTCGATCGCATTTGGAAATTCGGCATCCCCCCTATTTGGAAATTCTGTGCTGGTTTCGTTTTCCGCCGGAGAGCGGCGGACCGAGGCAGCGCAGATCAGCCAGGGCGCAGTTGCGCGGGCGCCATCAAGCTGGACGCCTGGGGTGTCACTGCGGGATAATGGTGGGCTGTCGGCTAGAGTTGCCGCCGATCGGCGGGATCGACCAATGCGTTGGACCGGCCACTATGAGCGGCGTTCGGCTTTCGCTGTTGCTGTCGCGCTAACAGTCTTCGTATCGGCCTCCGAGGCCTCTTCGTTTCGCGTGGGGCTGACGTGGTCGAGCTGCTTCTGCGTCAGCAAATGCGCATGCCTCTTGCGGGTCGCGGCGAGGGCGCGCTGCATGGTTTCCTTGGCGTAGCCGCGATACGCCTGTGCCGTCTTGTGGCCCGAAAGCGCGCGACCCTGGCCGAGACCCCATCGATTTTCTTGCGCATCTGCTGCACAAGCTTCTCCATGCCGGGGTAAGACCACACTTTGGCGTTGCCTTTGTCATCGCCCCGCTGGATCCGGCGCATAATCATTGGGACGCCGATCTTCGGCAGATGACTCAGGATGTCCTCGGCCTCCGCATAGAACCTGATGGTCTCGCCATCGACCGCTTCCTTGAGTGGGTGCCAGACCAGTGCCTTGTTCTTGTGGTGCTCGATCCGCACGGCATTGGGCCACTGCTTGCTGCGATAGTCCGGCCAGGTTAGGAAGCCCGCCACGACGTTCTCAGGCCTTTGCAGCCACTCAAAGCAGATCACCGCGACGGCCGCCGGCTCGGGTCGACCTTCTTTGACGCAGCCCCAGGCGAATTTGTAGACTTCCTCGCGCGTGACCGCGTGCTTCCTTGTCTTTGTACGGCTTCTGAGGGTGAAGTCGTCCCAAGGGTTTGGATGCTTCTTGTCGAACAGCTCCGGGTGCAATCGACGCATGATGCGCCAAACCTTGCGGCAGAGCCCGACAACCTTCTCTCCTTGGCGAAGCCTCAGGCCGTTCGGGCCATCGATGATCTTTTCGTAGATCTTGTCGGCAGCTCTCGGCGTCACCTCGATGATCTGTCGTTCGCCGACCCGGCGACCGCTCTTGCCGACTGTGTCGCAGATCATCTGCATGATGCGCTCATAATCGGGCCGCGACTGGGGCGACACTTTCTCGGTGTATGCCTTCTCCGTCTTGTATTGCCTGAACAGCCAATCGATCGTGCCATAGCGTGCGATCTTTCCCTGTTCGCTCGGCTCTCCTTTGCGTTGTGCGTTCCACTCGTCGAACAATCCGTTGAGAGCAGAAGCGCGTCCCCCTTTTCCGTCATCTCCGCAGGCGACCTCATATCTTGTCCCCAGCGGCTCATTGGCGATGCTGCAGCCCATCCCGCGATAATAGGTCGGAATCCGGAAGTAGAATGCGAGCGAACCCTCGGCAAGTCGACGCGTTTCCACAAAACGCGGCAACGGACGCTCCAACGTCACAAATCCTCGGCGAGGTCGGCCGGCACCAGATCCGGTGCGATTGCTCGGTCCAGGTCGTCTCGCAACCACAGCTGACGTCTCCCTTCCTTCACCCGTGGTCGAGGATACTCCGAACCGACTCGCTTGAGAAATGCTTCGACGGTCGGCTCGCCGCAATATCCCGGCTCAAGCATGAGTTATTGCGTACTCCGGTGGACATGCAGAAGTGTTTATCTGTCCTGCCGATTGATTTTTGCTGGCGCCGCGAATGGCCAAGCCGGAGAGTGCCGATGGTCGCCAATCCGCTCGCCCGCGCGTAGCGACACGTTATACACGACGAAATCGAGGATCTTGGAGAGGTTTCGCGCTTCCGCGCCGGGAGCGACTGGCACTGCCCAATTAGAGCAGTTCGGGCAGTCTATACAGTAAACGTCGAGCTTTCGGCCAACCCGCTTCCACGAAGATGTCAAGGCAGCCGATTAGCTTTTCGCGCCGGGCGGGATCTGTGAAAATCGCCCGGTGGTCAGCCAAATAGACTCCTACGATCTCGGCAAAACGATCGGTCGCCAGAGACTCAAACTGGTACCCATGCCGCGCGCCGCCTTGGAGAAGAGCGTGCGCAATGAGGTCGAACACGGCCTCAGGATCGACTGGGCGCAGGAAATCAAGCAATTCGACCAGATAGTAGATGGTGTGTGGCACGCCGACATCGCCAATCCGCCGCATCGTTGGCGTCATATCGCGCAAGAATGACGGCTTGCTTTCATCGCCCGCTAATCGAACCTCTTGGCCCTTGTCGGCCGACGCGCCTGACGAGAAATACAGCTGGTCGCCGAGATGATCGACAAGCTGTGCGCAAACGCGGACCCGCTCGCGCTCCGGTTCGCTCGCTTGACTGTCCCCCTTTGAAGACAACGCAGGCTCTTGTCGCCAAACTGTTTCATTTGCCCCGTAGTTCGGCATCGCTAAGCTCTCTTCAAATCGGCGAGCTAGTTGAGGGGCGTCCCAAGTTGCAGAACTGACGGCGGCCCGCCCAATTGTAGTCTCCCAAAACAGCGCACCGTTTCAAGCTGTCGCTTCATATTGATCGACATGTCTGTGGTCGATCTCAAAGGGTTTCTGGCCGGACTTGCTCTGCGGAGCGCATTCGCACTGCATCTCGCGTGCGCGTTTGGCGCCGGATGCGTCTGCAAAGCTGGTCGTTTCCCGCACGAAGAAGATCACAGAGTTGCGCACCACGTCGGACTTGTGGATGACGCTGGAACAGCACCTTTTCTGCGGGTTAGCCCTCTCCTACCGGCTCTTCGTTTGCGTCGATTTCTGCACGTCTTCTGCGCAGTTGGACGTGGTTCACCCGTCAACCGTCTGCGCAATGTTGAACCGCGCCGCGATATCCCCGATGCGCGACAGCTGACGGATGTAGGGGCTTCCAACGTCACGGTGTGCGAACGAAACGACTGGACGCTTCACATATCGGTGGCAGCGAACGTGCGCGACTTGTTTCATGGTCGCCGTTGCTTCTCCGGACTATCCGGGACTACGGCACAAAGCGAGAAACTGCGAACTAATGGGGCGAAGGGGACTGGGCGGAATCGGGCGTAAGCGTCCGGCCGCTGCACATGGCCTCAGGTCTTGACATGATCAGCCAGCTTCCAGCTCCACGGCAGCAATTCGTCGAGGCGGTTGACGGGGTGTCCGTCTATCATCCGCTGCAGGACGTCCCGGAGGTAAGCGTATGGCTCGACGTCGTTCAGCTTGCACGTCGTGATCAGCGAGCTGACCACCGCCCATCGATGGCCGCCGCCGTCGCTGCCTGCGAACAGGTGGTTCTTGCGGCCGAGCGTAACCGGACGGATCGCGCGTTCGACGGGATTTGTGTCGAGCTCGACGCGGCCGTCGTTCAGGAAGCGTGTCAGTCCGTGCCAGCACGACAGCGCATAGCGGATCGCCTCCGCAAGCGTGCTGCGGCCGGAGACCAGGCGGAGCTGGGCATCGAGCCAGACGTTCAGAGCGTCGACGATCGGCTTGGAGAACGTCCTGCGTTCGGCAAGTCGGTAGGCAGGCGAGTGGCCGCGGATGCGCGCCTCGATCGCATAGAGTTCGCCGATCCGGCGCAGGGCTTCTGCTGCCACAGGCGATGCGGTCGCTTCGGCCACGTCGTAGAACTTGCGCCGCGAGTGGCTCCAACACGCAGCGAGCGTGATGTTGCTCTTGTCGGCCAGCTGCTCGAAGCCGGCGTATCCGTCGACATGCGGGATGCCCTTGAACGCGGCAAGATGGGCGGCTGGACGTTCGGCCTTGCGGTCCGGCGCGAACAGATAGATTGCAGCCGGAGGTTCGGGGCCGCTCCATGGCCGTTGCTCGCGGGCATAGACCCATGGCCGTCCCGTCTTGGTTCGTCCGCGGCCGGGATCAAGCACGGGGATCGGCGTGTCGTCAGCAAAGAGATGGTTGGAGGCGAACACGTTCTCACACAGCCGCTCGTGCAAAGCCTCGAGCCACCAGCATGCCGCGCCAACCCAGCCCGCGAGCGTCGAGCGGCAGAGATCGACGCCCTGACGGTCGAAGATCTGCGACTGCCGATAGAGCGGCAGGTGATCGCAGTATTTGCTGATCAACACGTGCGCGAGCAGCGCGGGCGTCGCCAACCCGCCAGCGATCAGCCGTTCCGGCGCACCGACTTGCACGACCGTGTTGCAGGCGCGCAGGCATATTTCAGACGCCTAGTGCGCACGACGCGAAGCTGCGCCGGTACCCAATCCAGCATCTCGCTGACGCTCTCGCCGATCAGATGAAGAGCACCGCCACAGCAGCCGCAGACCCGGTCTTGCACGTCGAGCAGAACGTCTTCGCGTGGCAGATGATCGGGCAGCGCACGACGTCGCGGCGGAGATTTGGCTTCCGGAGGGACCTTCGGTTGCGCTTCCTCGACGCGGCCGATGTCGCTGTCCAGGTCCTCAAGACCGAGTGCAGGCTGGTCGGGATCGATGCGCTCGGAGCTGCGTCCGAACTGCATTCGCTGCAGCTGTTTGATGATGGACTCGAGCCGCTGGATCTCGGTGTCGCGATGGTCGATCGCAGTGGCAATGTCGCGCACCAAACGCTGCAGAAGCTCAGGATCGGAGGGGAGACTGGTGAGATCGAGCTGCATGTCCGATGGTACTCGAACACGCTGATTCGTAGAAGAATCGCAACTCAGTTCAGCACCGTTCTTTACGGATCATCCTGCAATCGCAGGCTTCCAGACGCGTTCTGGCGCGCTAGTCGATGCCTTCGATCAGCATCGCGAGCTGCGCCGGCGTGAGCGTGATCGAGCCATCCAAGCTCTCCGGTAAGAGCGAGACCGCCAAGGCGATCGACTACAGCCTCAAGCGCTGGGAGGTGTTCACCCGCTTCCTTGATGACGGTCGCCTCTGCATGTCCAACAATGCCGCCGAACGCGAGCTGCGCGCCGTAGCCGTCGGGCGCAAGAACTGGACCTTCGCAGGCTCCGATGATGGCGGCCGCCGTGCCGCCGCCATCTACACGCTAATCCAGACTGCCAAGCTCAACGACATCGACCCGCAGGCCTGGCTCGCCGACGTCCTCGCCAGGTTGCCCGATCATCCGGCCAGCAAGGTCGCTGAACTGCTGCCCTGGAACTGGAAGGCCGCAACCATCGCTGTCGCTGCCTGATCCGCTATCCGGTCCGCCCACCACACCGCCGAGAGCGACCGACCTGCGACCTTCACCGGATGCGTACTCTCCACCCGACCCTCCATCCGGCCGAGCCAGCAGATGCCATCATCGCAATTTCCAACTGCCTAGTCTCAAACGCTGCCGCTAGGGCGGTGCTGGGGGTGGACCAGCCCAGCTACCCGCCAGCCGATCAGGCCCGCTCTTGGCCATATCGGGTGTTGGTCGCCGCCGGCCGATATTAGTGTCCCAAGCGGGCCAGCGTGACGCGGCCCAATATCTGATCCGCCGTCGGCTAGTGGGGCCGAAATATTTCGCCGCTGCTCCACGAACTGCTGAAGACCATTCAGAGCGTGGAACCTGAATATACCCACGTCAATCCCTCCGGTCGAGGAAGGAAACCTATCGCATGTTCGCTGCGTACTGCCGGCTCGTGCGTTCCCGATTGGTGGCCGCGGTGAGAGCAATGCCGCCACCGAGCACCTATCCACATCCCGTAGCGCACTGCGACATCTGCATGACAGCCGCATGCATCGGCAACATTGGTTTGGGTAAGAGGCAGATGGAAGCTGCCGCTGTCGAGCAAGAGATCGCGACGATGTCGGGAAAGGGTCTACGCCTGCGCTACGATATTTCCCCCTCCGAAACGATGCTCCGCACGCCACCGGGCCTGCGGCGGACTCCCTATTGCCACGGCTGCATCGGTCAACGAAGGACGAACGGCCGAATCATCGGGCGCCCGATGCAAACAGCGCGCTCGCCACGCGGCGCGGATGACAATCGGACGGCATTGTGAGCGCCGTCCACCGCACGACTTACGGATTTTGGGATGTCAGTTTCGCTCCCGGTCTTCATTCAGCGGACTCCGGCGGCAGATACTGTCGGGCGACGGATCGTTGGCGATCGCATGACGGAAGCCGACATCGAGGCTCATATTGTCATCAACCTGCCAATGAGACCAGTCACTCGGATCGATCGGCCAGCGGCGCTTTGCAGAGGGAAACGCTGGCCTGGAAGCCGCCGTGCGCTCCCGGCAATGGAGATGTTAGAATAAGCTCGCCGCCAACGCCGGAGGCAATGGCTTTTGCAATCGCGAGGCCCAAGCCCGCCCCTTCTGCATCGGTAGGGCCGCGCTCGAACGGTCGGGACAGTCGCGTCAGCAACTCTGATGAAACGAGCGGTCCTTCGTTGGTAACGGTTAGCACACCATCTCCGGAAAGAGTCACAATGACTGGAGCGTCCGACGCTCCGTGTTTGAGGCCGTTCTCGATCAGGTTTCGCGCCAGAATGGCAAAGGCGTCGGTATCAATATCAAACAGGAGCGGCGTGGCAGGAATGTTGAGGACAAGCCGGCCGGCTGTGGCCGGATCGCGCAATGTCTCGTCAGCGACCAATTTCAGCACGGATGCGATGTCGATCGTCTCCTTACCCTGAAGGCGCCCGCCTTCGGCCTTTGCCAGTTGCATCAACTTTTCAGACAGGCGCGAAAGCCGCCGCAGCGCCGTCTCGATCTGCTGGGCCCGACTTTGCGCCGCGGCGTCCTGCGTCTCGGCTATCAGCCGCTGTGTCTGCGCCAGTGCAGCGGCGATCGGTGTACGCAGCTCATGCGCGGAGTTGGCAGTAAAGCTCCGCTCAGCTTCCAGTGCACGCCGAAGCCTTTCCAGGAGGTGGTTCACAGCGTCGGCAATCGGTTCGATTTCAGAGGGCAGGCCTACGCCCGAAACCGGCGACAGGTCGCCACTTCCGCGTACCTCTATCCCCCTCCGCAGGCGTCTGACCGGCGTCATGGAAACCCGCACGACGCCCCAGACGGCAAGAAGACTGAGAGGCACCAGGAGGCCGAGCGGCAGAGCCAGGCCAAGGAGAGCCTTGTTTGCGACCTGGCGACGATGGGCAAGCGGTTCTGCTACAGCGATCGTCACCGTGCTTCGCAGCGCGGCGTCGAAGTAGATTCTGTGCGTCGGTGTGTCGACGAACCCCGTCTTTGAGAAAGGAGGAAATATCGCGTCGTCAGCGCGGTGCGAGCGCAGCAGCACCGACCCGCGCGCATCGCGCACCACATAAGTGAAATACTCGTCATGCTCCCTCAGCGTCGCAATACGCTGGGACGTGTCGCCGTCCTCACGGTTCAGGATATCGAGCACTGCAAGTGGCAGAATTCGCTGGGCTGTTTCCTCGAGCGCGCTATCGAAAACTCGGTTCATCTCGTGGCGCAGCCGTTGGGCGGTCACCACGGCTGCGACGATCCAGAGCAGCGCGACGCCGAGCCCCAGCCACAGCGAGATCCGCCACTGCAGGCTGCGCGGTGCCATCATGCGGTGTTTCCCAACCGGTAACCGAGACCACGCACGGTCTCGATGACGTCGTGACCGAGCTTCTTGCGGAGCCGACTGACGTGTACCTCGATGGTGTTGCTCTCGATCTCTTCTCCTAATGAATAGAGTCGGTCCTCGAGAACCGCCTTTGACAGGACCAGACGCGGGCGCTGCACGAAGGTCTCGAAAAGCACCCATTCCCGGGCTGTCAGGGCGATACTCTTTCCTGCACGCGTAATCGAGCGCGCGGCCAAGTCGATCTGGAGATCCCCGATCCGGACAAGGGGATTCGGATTGCCGGAATAGCGACGCGCGACAGCGTTCAGCCGTGCCGAAAGCTCCGAAAGATCGAAGGGCTTAATCATGTAATCGTCCGCGCCGGCGTTGAGGCCCTCAATACGATCGGAGAGTTGATCGAGGGCCGTCAGGATGATGACCGGCGTGACGTTGCCCTTGCTGCGCAAATCGCGCAGGAGCTTGATACCGCGACCGTCGGGCAGCATCAGATCCAGTAGAAGCAGGTCATAGGCCGCGCTGCGTAAGTGATCCTGTGCGGCATCAATGCGGGTAACCCAGTCAACTGAGTGTCCATCGGAGACGATCTGGTCGCGCACCGCCGCCCCCAGAATCGTGTCGTCTTCGATCAGCAATATCCGCATCGCCTCATTCCATCCACCCTCGGATCACACATATAATCATAGAGAAGAATCTGACGTTGACCTGAAGCAAAAGCCACCGCGTCTTCAGGTCGCCGTCAGGAAGCCGGCCCACACGGGCGACAGTTTGGAGTTTTCGAAAGGCAGCAAGAAACGTGAAAACGACCGCATTGATTGCTGCCATTCTGCTGGGCGCGCTGGCGCCGGGTCTGGCGGTGGCCGACGATGACAACTGCAAGGTTCCCATGGCCCAATGGCAGCCGCGCGAAGCAGTCGAGCAAATGGCAAAGGCGCGCGGCTGGACCGTGCGCAGGATCAAGATCGACGACGGATGCTACGAGATTAGGGGGCAAGACGAGAACGGCCGTGCCATCGAGGCAAAGGTGGATCCCGCATCTCTCGCCGTGATCCGCGTGAAACAAAAGCGTGGGGAGCACGGCGGGGACCATGATGACGAAGAAGGCGGAGGCTGGCGTGGTGGACGCTCCGGGCCGGGGGTAGCCCCCGAGCCAGCGGGAGCGCCGCCTCCCAATGGGCTTTTTCAGGGCGGTGCGGCCCCCAAGGTCGAAGTCAAATGATGCCGTGGTGTGGAATCCGCTTCATTGGAGCCATGGTCAGAGAAGGTAAGAGGTCGGTGCGACTGACTTCCATTGCCTGAAGCGAACGAGCGCACATCGCGTTCAAGCGCGCCCCGCCTCCTGCGGGGCGTTTGCTGTTTTTTAAGAAGGTCCAACCTGACGGCTGCCTGAAGTAGATTCCTATCGCCCTTCAGGAGCACGTCATCTGCGGTCTTCAGTCTTGGTGCGATCAATACGCCACTGCTGGAGACTAACAATGAAATCGCTGCTTGCCGTCCTTGCCGTCACCACTGCGCTCACCGCTCCCGGGCTTGCCATCGCGCGTCCTGTCACGCTGACCACCACGCTCAACAGCTACGGCGGGAATGGAGCCTACCTCGCACTTTACGTGACCGATGCGACGGGCGCCTACAAAGGCACACTGTGGATGGCGGGCTCCAAGTCCAAGTATTACAGCCACCTTAGCGGTTGGGACCGCGGATCTCGCGGAAACATCGCCGAAATCAACGGCATTACGGGCGCCAGCGTCGGTGCCGGCCGCACGCTGAAAGTCACGCTCGACCTAGCGGACGCGCTCTTTGATGCAGGCTACAAGCTCCACATTGACGCCGCCGCCGAGGACATGCGGGACAGCCCGTCCGAGGTGGTCGTTCCGCTGACATCCGCGGGAGCAAGTCGGCCCGCGGCGGGCCGTAGCTACATCCGCTCGTTCACCTACGACATGTAGGCCTATGGACAGGGATGGATGTCATGCCGCGCTGGATTCATAAAGTCCTGGGCCTTTCCGTCATCGTTCCGCTGCTGGCACTCGCCATCAGCGGCTCGGTGCTGTCGGTGATTCCTGCCTGGGATCGGGCTGGAGCAATTTCGCAAGCTGGTGTCACCGTCGCTGCTTTGGCTGGCCGAGTCGCCAGAACCGCTCCTGGTGTGGAGGAGCTCAAGCGCCTGCCTTCCGGTAAGGTCATCGCCTTCTATTCCGGGAATGATGGTCCGGGCGCGAGCGTGGTGGACCCTGCGAGCGGTGAATTCGTTTCGGACTACACGCGCTCGGCATTCGAGCGCTGGATGACCAATCTGCATCGTTCGTTCTTTCTCGGGGATAGTGGGCGGCTCGCCGCGGGCGCAGGTGCCCTGACGATGCTGGTCCTGATGCTGTCCGGCCTACAGATGACCGCCCGGCGCATGGGAGGATGGCGGCACATTCTCGGTCGCGCGCGCGGCAATGGCGTTCAGCGACTACATACCGACCTCGGCCGGCTGGCGGCTGGTGGGCTTCTGCTGTCAACCCTGACGGCGCTCTATCTGTCGCTCACCACGTTCGGACTGATTTCGGACGGCATCTCGCAGCCGCCCTCCTTCCCGACGGCGATGACCCGCGGCCCGGCTCTGCCCGTCGAGCAAATCACGGCTTTGCGCGGGATCGATCTTTCCCAGCTCCGCGTGCTGACTTTTCCCAACCGGGCGAACCCCGACGACCTCTTTCACCTGACCACCGCAACCGGTGAAGGGTATGTCGATCCCGCGTCCGGAGACTTGCTGGCCTGGCACGCCCATTCGGTCGCCCGGCAGATATACGAAGTCATCTACATGCTGCACACGGGCCAGGGGCTCTGGTGGCTCGGCCTCCTGTTGGGCGTCAGCGCCCTCAGCGTTCCGGTACTTGGCTTGAGCGGAGCTGTGATGTGGTGGAGCCGGCGCCGTGCGTGCGCTCCAATTGCCGACAACGTTCTCGCCGAGAACGCCGACACCGTGATCCTGGTCGGCAGCGAAGGTGGCAGCACGTGGGGCTTTGCCCGGACGCTGCACGCTGCTCTGACGGTCAACGGACACAGGGTTCATACCGCCTCGATGGATAGCTTGTTGCGATCCTATCCGTCGGCGCGGCGCATGTTCCTGCTGGCCGCGACCTATGGCGAAGGCGCGGCTCCCGCATCGGCCAGCGCGTTCCTCAAACGCCTCGACGGGATCACCGAGCCCCCGCCTTTCCGAACCACTGTCCTCGGCTTTGGTGACCGGCAATTCCCGCAATTCTGCCAATTCGCTCACGATGTCGAAGCGACATTGGCGCGGAAGGGCTGGCCGTCGCTGATGCCGCTGGAGACGATCGACCGTCAATCCGCGCAGGAATTCGCGCGATGGGGTGAGGCGCTGTCGCAGGTCATGGGCGAAGAGTTGGTGCTGGCGCATGTGCCGGCGCGGCCGCGAACGCACACGCTGACGCTCACTGAGCGCGTCGATTATGGGGCGGAGGTGCAGGCGCCAACCTGCGTGCTGCGCTTCGCCCTGCCGAGAAGCGGCCCGTTCGCGCGCCTCGCAGGGCACGGCTGGCCGCGCTTCGCCGCGGGCGACCGCATGGCCATCGTGCCGCCGGACTGCACCTTGCCGCGCTACTACTCGTTGGCCAGTTCGACCAGCGATGGATTTGTCGAGATCTGCTTGCGCAAACATCCGGGTGGGCTTTGCTCGGGCCTGCTTCACGGCCTCCAGCCGGGCGACAGCGTCGAGGCCTTCGTGCAGGCCAATCCAGCGTTCCGTCCAACGCGCGGACGAAAACCGTTGATCCTGATCGGCGCCGGCACCGGCATTGGTCCGCTGGCGGGATTCGTCCGCGCCAATGTCTCGCGCAGGCCCATGCATCTCTATTTCGGCGGCCGCGATCCAGCTTCGGACTTTCTCTATGAGCGCGAGATCGCCGGCTGGCTGCACGACAGACGGCTGACGAGCCTTGCTACTGCCTTCTCGCGCGCGAAAGGTGGCGGCTATGTGCAGGATCGGCTGCGCAAGGACGCCGATCGCCTGCGCGCCCTGATCGCCAGTGGAGCGCAGGTCATGGTTTGTGGTGGGCGCGACATGGCAGCGGGCGTGGCGGAGGCAATAACCGATGTGCTCGCGCCGATCGGCCTGACGCCCGTCGCGCTCAAAGCCCAAGGGAGGTATGCTGAAGATGTCTACTGACCTTCTCCGCCACGCATTGAGCGGCGCCACCATGGGAACGAGATGGTCCGCGCTGGTCTATGCATCTCCCGGCACCGAATTTGCCGCGCTGGAGACCGCCCTGGCTCGCGCCGTCGATCGGGTCGACCGCCAGATGTCCACGTGGAAGCCGGACAGCGACCTGATGCGTTTGAACTCCGCTGCGCAAGGCACCTGGGTATCCCTACCTGCCGAGCTTATGCAGGTTCTGCAGCGGGGGGTGACGATCGGGCGCGCATCGAGCGGAGCCTTTGACATCGGCCTGGGGCGTCTGGTGAATGCTTGGGGTTTCGGACCCGCTTGCTCCATGCCCGACAAAGACACGATCCAGGCGGCGCTTCGTGAACGGTTGCCGCCAACCCATACGGTTCTGGAGCTGGATGTGGCGGGAAGCAGGGTGCGCAAACATGCGCAGTTTACGCTGGATCTTTCAGGAATCGCCAAGGGTTTCGCCGTGGATGAGATGATGCGAACGGTTGAGGCCTTCGGTATCTCCAATGCGTTGGTCGGTCTCGATGGAGAGCTGAAAGCACGAGGCGCCAAGGCGGACGGAACACCGTGGCGCGTGGCGGTGGAGAGGCCTGACTACGAACTGCGTGATGCGCTCGGCGTGATCGAATTGCGGGATGCGGCGGTTGCCACCTCTGGCGATTACCGGCATTGGATCGATCTCGGGCGAAAGCGTCTGTCTCACACGATGGACCGGTCACGCGGCGGTCCGATCGACAACGAAACCGCCTCAGTTTCGGTCGTCGCCGCAAGCTGCATGGATGCTGATGCATGGGCGACAGCATTCATGGTCCTCGGTCCCGTGCAAGGCAAGGCGCTGGCGCAGAAGCAGGGCCTCAATGCCCTGTTTGTCCAGCGAGGCGACGAGAGGTTCATCGAGATTCCTATCGGCCTCGTATTCGACGTGCCTTGGGCGGCGTCGGCGGAGGTGAGGCGGCGAGAACGGGGTACGGCTTGCTGAAAAGAGAGGGGCTCGACCATGCAGTGGCGCAATTCGACCGGAGGCTGATGGCCAACGCGCTGGTCATCTTTTCAAACAAATCCATGTCGTGCTCGGCCGGGTTATGGGGTAGATCTAGTGTAGCGCTTCGTTTGAGCGTTTCTTGGCAACCGCCATGTCAGACGGAGCGCCATGCTGCCTTATCGGTTTGGCTATTGGGGTAAGCTGCGCGCTTACGGCAATGCCTGTGGAGGTTTCACGTCGGCAATGTTCACCGCTCGCAAGTTTTTCAACCAGCGGCGCAGGATCGGTAGAGGCAAGGGTAAGCTTGAAAGAGAGACAGATAGATGAGCCGCCTTCATGGCGAAAGCCATCTCGTTGAGCGCATCGGCTGGCTGAGAGCGGCCGTGCTCGGCGCCAATGACGGAATCATATCAACCGCCAGTTTGATACTGGGGGTGGCGTCGGCTGCTGTGTCCCAAGGCGATGTACTGCTGACCGGCATTGCCGGCTTGGTCGCCGGCGCCATGTCCATGGCGGCGGGCGAGTATGTTTCGGTGAGCTCGCAGTCCGATACCGAGCATGCCGACCTCGCACGTGAGAAGCGAGAGCTTACGGACGACCCGCTGTTCGAGAGTGAGGAACTTGCTCAGATTTATGTCGCGCGAGGCGTCGAGGCCGATCTCGCTCGCGAGGTAGCGAAGCAATTGATGGCGAGGGACGCTTTAGGCGCGCATGCGAGAGATGAACTTGGCATCTCCGAGATCAGCACCGCGCGGCCGGTGCAGGCGGCACTTGCATCGGCCGCGACATTTTCCATAGGGGCTGCAGCGCCGCTTGTGCTCGTTCTGGTCGCGCCTTCCAACGCTTTGATCCCAGTCGTGTCTGTCGGATCATTGGTTTTCCTTTCCCTGCTCGGCGCGATTGGTGCGAAAGCTGGCGGAGCCGGCTTGCTAAAGCCGACCATACGCGTAACATTCTGGGGCGCCTTCGCGATGGGTCTCACAGCTGGAATTGGCGCCGTTTTTGGCAAAGTCGTCTGAACATCGGCGCGCACCGTCAGTCTTTTCTGTCTCCAAGGCCCTGTGTGTCTTGATCCATCCGCCCTTTATCAGCAAAGGAGACGGACCGAGCATCGGCTGTAGATCCGGAAGCGGCGTAATCGACCTTGTGCTTGCTGCAATGGTCTTGTGGGGCTGTCGAAAAAAACGTGCTCTGGGCTCCAGGACTGTTGTTCGCGGCCAATATGATCCTGGGCAGCATTGCGCTCATCGTAATCGCTCGGGGCGAGCGGCTGATCGCCGATTCGGGCGACACAACGCAGAGCTAGTCGCGCGGCAGGCATCCGTTAAGGCGCCCGAGCTGAGGTGTCGCACAGCTCGCTATCGACTTTTTTAAAATGTCGCGCTCCATGCGCAGCCGCTCGTTCTCCCGCTGCAGACGAGCGATCTCCGCCGCGTGGTCCGCCGACGGCAGCGACGCCTGCGTTGTCGGGCGCCGCACCGCCGCCGTCGGCTCCAGCCGGGCCGCCCCACGCTGCTCGACCCAGCGCCGCAAAGCAGAATCGCGCAAGCCAAGTTCCTTGGCCACCGATCCGACCGACCGGCCACTCGACGCGACCAGATCAACCGCTTGCCGCTTGTAGTCGTCCGTAAACGACCGACGTTGACATCCTTCCATCCAACACCTCCTGGTTCTTCGAGCCTACTACAGGTGTCCATCAATTCGGAGGAGGTTCATGACGGCGGCTGCAGCTGCGCCGACTTCGCCGCGCTCTACGCAGCCTTGTGCAAAGATTTAAACCTGCTCGCGGGTCACGGCATGCTTGGTTGCCTTGGTGCGCGTCTTCATCGTGACGCCGGGCCAAGGGTTCGGTGTATCCTTGGCGAATTCGGCCGGGTACAAACAGTGAACTACGCGCCATGCCTTGCGGCACATGCCGACGAATTTCTCGCCGCGGCGAAACAGGACGCTCTAGCCAGCGTCATCCTTGATGGACCTGCTGACTCGACTCGCAGGAGGGACGGTTCGCTCATGGAGAAATCCTCACGACTACCTTTCCCAAGGCTTGGCGGCCGGCGAGTGCCTTGAATGCATCTTGGAAGTCCTCGATATCGAAAACCTTGCCGACCGCCGGCTTCAACCGTCCTTCGCTCAGCAAGCGAAGCAAGTCCGTCAGGATGCGCCGGTACACCTCCGGCTCACGGCGCGGGACCTGCGCCAGATCGACGCCAAGGAGCGCACCGCCCTTGAGAAGCGGAAGATTGAAGGGGAGGGCGGGAATGCTACCCGCCGCAAAGCCGATCACGAGGTGTCGTCCTTTCCAGGCAATCGAGCGAAACGCTTCGAGCGAGATCGCCCCGCCAGCGGGATCGACGATGACGTCGCAGCCACGGTTCTCGGTCAGGTCCTTGAGTTCCTCGCGCCAATTCGGTCGCGTGTAGTCGACCGTGGCATCAGCTCCAAGGCCGAGCGCAAACTTGCGTTTCTCTGCGGTCGAGGCTGCAGCAATGACGCGGGCACCGAACAGCTTGCAAAGCTGTATCGCGGCCGTTCCGACTCCTCCGGCTGCGCCCAGCACCAGCACCTGTTCGCCTGATTGCAGCTTCGCACGTTCCGTCAGCGCATAATGGGCCGTCAGATAATTGGCGCGAAAAGAAGCGCCTGCCTGTGCGGAAACGCCATCGGGGAGAATACACACTGCCTCGGCTGGAACAGAAACGTATTCCGCGAGCGCGCCCGAGCGGACCATTCCCATCACCTGCATGCCCGGGGTATACCCAGTCACCCCGTCTCCCACACCCTCGATTTCGCCTGCGAATTCTGTTCCGGGAATGAATGGCAGCGGGTCCTTCGTCTGATAGAGCCCCTGCACCTTAAGGCCGTCGACAAAGCCGATCCCGACCGCTCGTACTCTCACGCGCAACGAACCCGGCGCGAGCGCAGGCGTGGGGACCTGCTTCAACTCGACCTGGTCTATCGACGAATAATTCTCTACAACGACAGCTCTCATTGAACTTCCCCGCCGCAAGCTGGCATTGCAGCCAAATACCTCATCCGGCCTGACAGTCGATGGATCAGCTTTCGGCGGATTGCATGGATGCGCGAATGCGTTTTCGTTGGGCAAAAGCTGTCTCGATCTGACTTCAGTTCGTCTTGGCGCTTCCGACCTCGCCGTCGATCACCTCTCCGACAGGCTGCCACCTCTGACCGTCGAAGCGAATGAGTTGCATCTGTTCGACCGGAAAATAATCCTTGGCAGACGTATTGATCTTGATGCCGGGCAAGAGCATCGGAACGTCCAGGTCCTTTAAATTCGCGGCCTGCCGCATGATGTTTTCGCGCGTGAGGTCGTCGCCGCATCGCTTGAGGACCTCGAGCA
>JBARNF010001008.1:0-12168 GCA_049802835.1 Bradyrhizobium sp. | reverse complement strand
CACCGTCACGCGCGATCGCAGCTTCTTCATCGACAACGAGCTCCGCGCAAGCCGCGCCTGCTCCTACTGGATGGGGGCGACGATCGTGGGATGCTTGAACTGTGCGACGTCGAGCTTCGGCAGCATGCCGGTCTCGGCATAGATGTCGAGCATCTTCTGGATCGCCGGGAAGTTGGGGGCTGCGACCGGATCGCGGCCGAAATCATTGTCCTTCAGCAGATAGGTGTCGATCACCGCGACCGGCGCCTTCATGACTTCGGACACGACCTTCAGCGTCTCGTCACGGTTGGCCAGCGCCTTCTTCATGCCGGTGGTGATGTCGCGGACATAGGCCTTCACGAGGTCCGGATTCTTGTCGACGAAATCGGCGCGGCAGGCCTCGAGGATGTGCACGATGTTCGGCATCGCTTCCGACAGCTGGAACAGCTTGCGGGTGCCGCCCTTGGCCTCGGCCCGCGCGGCAAACGGCTGGTTCATGTTGACGGCATCGACGCGGCCCTGGCGCAGCGCATCCTCCGACACCGCAAAGCCGACCTCGACCAGTTTGATGTCCTTGGCCGGATCGAGCCCAGCCTGCCTGAGCAGCATGTTGAACGGCCCCTGCGTGCCGCCGCCGATCACGGAAATGCCGACCGTCTTGCCCTTGAGGTCTGCGATGGTCTTGATCGGCGAGTCGTCCTTGACGGCCCAATAGACCGAGAAGCCGCCGGGCTTCTCATAGACGTGCTGGGCGACGATATAGGCCTTCAGGCCGCCCCCGACCACGCCGTTGGAGAGCGACAGCGGCGCCTGCGTCGCGCAATCGAGCGCGCCGGCGGCCAGCGCCTGGGTCATCGGTGCCGTTCCCTGGAACTGGGTCCACTCGATGGTGTAGGTCTTGCCGATATCCGGAAATTCGGCAGTCCGCTTCATCATCCAGTATTTCGATTCCTCCGCCGGGATGGTCCAGCCGACGCGGATCGTCTGCTGCGCAAAGCCCGGCGCTGCGCTCGTTCCCAGCGCAATCGCAGCCCACGCCGCCAGCATCAACCTCTTCCGCATCACGCCCCTCCGCCATCTCAAAAAAGGAACTTCGCGGGGAATGTTTCATGTCTCAAATATCTGTGCAAGCGCGGAAAACGCCCCGTCTTTGCCTCAGCCATGGGCAAGGCCTGCTTTGCACCGCGACACCGCGACGCGAACGAGAATGCCGCGGACCGTGTGCCGTACATCAACCGGCAACGCAGGGTCGCATGCCCGGAGACGCCTGCAAATGCCGGCCTCTGCCGACTGGCGCTGCCGCGTTGCACGCGCTAGGGAGAGGCCCCGATTTGACCTTTTCAGGAGTTCTCCAATGTCGATCCAGCGTTTCGAAACCGGCCCGCGCATGAGCCAGGTCGTCGTGCATGGCAATACCGTCTATCTCGCGGGTGTCGTGGCGCAGAAGGCGGCCGGCGAAAGCGTGACCAAGCAGACCGAGGACATTCTCGCCATCATCGACGGTCACCTCGCCAAGGCCGGAACCGACAAGTCGAAGCTGCTGTCCGCGACGATCTATCTCACCGACATCAAGACGTTTGGCGAGATGAATGCGGTGTGGGACGGCTGGGTGTCGGCCGGCAACACGCCCGCCCGCGCCACCGTCGAAGCCGGGCTCGCCGCGCCGCAATACACCGTGGAAATCATGGTCGTCGCCGCCAAGTAGGTCGATGCCCTGCCGGCTGCCGCGCGCCATTCCGTGTCGCGGCGGCCGGAGCGCCGGCTCTCAGGAGCCCGTCCGAGCCGGCGAGCCATCCCTGGTGCTGTCGACCTTGACGGCGAGCCGCTTGATCTTGTCGTACAGCGTCTGCTTCGGGATGCTCAACAGGGCCGCCGTTGCCTGGACGTCACCGAGCTTGCGGCGCAGCGCATCCTCGATGATCGAGCGCTCGATGTTCTCCAGTTGCCGCGGCAACGACAGCTCGGAGGTTCCGAACGCCGATCTGTTGAGGGCCTTGCTGTCGAGAACGCCCAGCACGAATCGGTCGGTGACGTTGCGCAGCTCCCGCACGTTGCCCGGCCACGCATAGGTCAGCAGCAGCGACATCGTCTCGTCACCGATGATCGGCGCGTCGCGCTCGAAACGCCTGGCGGCGTCCAGCGTGAAGTGCTCGAACAGGATCGGAATGTCCTCGCGCCGCTCCCGCAGCGGCGGCAGCTCGATGAAGGCAACGCCGAGCCGATAATACAGGTCGGCGCGAAACAGCTTCCGCTCGCTGAGCTCGAGCAGGTTCGCCTTGCTGGCCGCCACCACCCGGCAATCCACCGCAACCGGCTTGTTGGAGCCGACGCGCTCGATCGAGCGCTCCTGCAGCGCCCGGAGCAGCTTCACCTGCGCACTGAGCGGCATGCTCTCGATCTCGTCGAGGAACAGCGTGCCGCCATGGGCATATTCGATCTTTCCGATCCGCTGCTTCGTCGCGCCGGTAAACGCGCCGGCCTCGTGGCCGAACAACTCGCTCTCGACCAGCGACTCCGGCAGGCCGCCGCAGTTCACCGGGACGTAGTTGCCCGCGCGCCGCGCACTGTGCTTGTGCAGGCAGCGGGCGACGACGTCCTTGCCGGTGCCGGTCTCGCCATAGATCGTGACGTCGACATTCGTCGCGGCCAGGGTCGCGACCAGCCGGCGGACCTCCTGGATCTGCGGCGACCGCCCGAGCAGGCTCGCCTCGATCCCCTGGCGGTCGGCCAGAGCGGAGCGCAGGGTGCGCACTTCCAGCGTCAGACGCCGCTTGTCGAGCGCGCGGCGGACGACCGAGACGAGCTGTTCGGACGAGCACGGCTTCTCGATGAAGTCATAGGCGCCGTTGAGCATGGCCTGCACGGCCATCGAGATGTCGCCATGGCCGGTGACCAGGATGACCGGCAGGTCCGGGTCGAGCCGGTGCAGCTCGGACAGCCATTCGGTGCCGCTCTTGCCGCGCAGCCGCACGTCGGAGACCACGACGAACGGCATGTCGGCGCGCACGGACGTGCTCGCCGCTTCGACCGAGACGAACGGTGTGACCGAAAGCCCGGCGAGCTCGAGCGCCTGGACGGCGCTGATGCGCACATCGTCATCGTCCTCGACATAGATCACGCCGATCGGCTGCTCAGGAGTCATGCGGACATCTCGTTACCTCGGCCAGCGGAAGCAGCAGGACGAACTGCGCGCCGGTTGGCTCCATATTTCGCGCCTGCAACTCGCCGCCAAACGACCGCGCGATATGGTTGGCCAGCACGAGACCGAGTCCGAGGCCCTTGCCTGCCGGCTTGGTCGTCACGAACGGCTCGAACAGGCGCTGCAGAACGTCGGGCGCGATCGCCGGACCGCTGTTGCTGATGGCGATCTGGCAGCGGGGCGTCCCGTCCTCCTCGCGCACGGCCTGAATATGGATAGACCTCTGCTCGGCGCCTTCGACCGCGTCCAGCGCGTTGGCGATGATGTTGCAGAACAATTGCTCGAGGCGGGTCTGATCAGCGGTGACGTGGAGACCTGACGCAAGATCGGTCGTTACGTCAACCCCGCCATCCTTCAGCCGGCCGCCGAGGATCTTGAGCGTCTCGGACAGCGCCTGCTCGACCGAGACCGCATCGAGCGGCGCATTCGACTTGTAGGCGAAGACCCGCAGTTGGCCGGTCAGGCGCGCGAGACGCCGGACCAATTCGCCGATGCGCACGAGATTGCCGCGGGCCTCACCGATCGCTCCGCGATCGACCAATTGGACCGCGTTGTCGGCAGTGGTCTGCAGCGCGGCCAAAGGCTGATTGATCTCATGCACGAGCCCGGCGGACATCTGGCCGAGAACCGCCAGCTTGCCGGCATGAACGAGTTCGTCCTGGGCGGCCCGCAATTCGGCGGTGCGCTCCTGTACCCTGCTCTCGAGCCTGTCGTTCGCGGCCTGCAGCGCGGCCTGGCTCGCCAGACGTTGCCTGATCTCCCGCCTGCGTTGCGCGAAGAGGCCGAAGGCCAGCAGCGCAACGATGCCGGCGAGCGCCGACAATGCGCCGATCACGAGGGCCGTTCGCCGCACGGGCGTCTCGTCGTCGAGCAGCAGAAGTCGCCACTGCTGTCCGTTGAGCGGGCGCTCGTCGAGGACGTAGAGCGCGCCACGCTCGGTCGATACACGGCCGCCGCGCTCCGCGGCGTCCGCGAATGTCCATCCGAGCGGCACGAGAGCGGAGCTGCCATAGGGCTTGGACGTGGCGATCTCGTCGCGCACCTCTGCGGCGAGCGGCGCCAGCGGCCGGAAGCGCCATTCATCCCGCGAGGCGAGGATCGTCACGCCGCGGGCGTCGACGAGCAGCATCTCGCTTCCCCGGTTTCGCCACCCGCGCTCGAAGGCTTCCAGATTGACCTTGACGACCGCGACGCCGATCGTCTTGCCGCCGCCCTTGAGCGCGTAGGAGAGATAGTAGCCGGCGCGGGCGCTGGTGATGCCGATCCCGAAGAACGCACCGCGGCCGTTCGCCAGCGCCTGGCGCATATAGGGCCGGTAGGACAGGTTGCTGCCGACCGGCGTGCCCGGCTGGTCGAAGTCGGCCGCCGCCAGCGCGTCGCCGTCGACGTTCAGGACATAGAGGTTGTCCGCCCCCGCCAGCAGGTTGATCGATTTGAGATACAGGCTGACGGCCTGTCGCAGCGCGGGATCATCGGGATGTCCCAGCAGCCGGAACACGTCCGGCGACGTTTCCAGCAGCGATGGCAGGTATTCAAATCGCGAGAGATGGCCGTCGAGCTGCGCGGCTTCGACAGCCAGCCGCTGCTGGGCCGCGGCATGCAATTGATCCAGCCCACGAAACAAGGCCAGCCCGTAGCCGAGCCAGGATACGGCCCCGATCAGCGCAACGGCAAGGAGACCACGAACGAGCCCCGCCGCACGCCTGGGTGCCACCGCGGCGACTTCGGGATCTCCCTCGAGGCCGATCCGGAATGGAAGGTCCGTCATCTCCTGGGCCAGGCAAATCCTAGGCGTGGCGGGCGACGACAGCCGCGCCCGCGCATGGGCTCTAAGTCTAGGGTCTTGCTCCGGAATAGGCGACAGCAAAATCGGGCGCCGACGATGCCGCAATGCAGCGCGCCGACGCTGGCAGCGGCAGGGCAGCCGCCGCGATCGAACGGCGAACCGTTCGTGGCCATATCGCTCGAAGACGCATCGCCTGGCCACGTCCGCTGCGGCAGCAGATCCGAAGCGGTCTTCGTCGACGAGGCGTCCGCTCATCAGTGCAGTTTGACGTGCGGCTCGGTGCGGCGGGTGATCAGGCGGGCGAGCGTGTCGAGGGACACCTTGGCCAGTCCATGCAGCGCATATTCGTGCATCTTGTAGAGCGACAGATACATCATGCGTGCGAACAGGCCTTCGAACACCAGGTTGCCGCCGACCAGCGCGCCCATCATCGAGCCGACCGTGCTGAACTCGCCGAGCGACACCAGAGATCCGAAGTCGTGATAGCGATACGCCTTCAGCGGCTCGCCCCTGATGAAGCGTGGAATCTGCTTGTAGAGATGCGACGCCTGCTGATGCGCCGCCTGGGCACGCGGCGGGACGTTGCCGCGCTCACCCCAGGAGCAGGCGGAGCAATCGCCGATCGCGAAGATCCGCTCGTCGCGCGTCGTCTGCAGCGTTGGCTTGACGACGAGCTGGTTGATGCGGTTGGTCTCGAGCCCGGCAATGTCCTTGAGGAAGTCCGGCGCCTTGACCCCGGCAGCCCAGACGATCAGCTCAGCCGGGATAATGCGGCCATCGGTCAGGCTGACCTTGTCGGCGCCGACCTCGGCCACCTTGGCGCCGACCAGCACCTCGACCCCTAGTCTTGCGAGCAGCTTCTCGGTCTCTCGCGAGACCCGCTCCGGCAGCGCCGGAAGCACGCGCCCAGCGGCCTCGATCAGCGTAATCTTGATGTCCTTCTCGGCGTCGACCTGGTCGAGACCATAGGCCACCACCTCCCGCGTCGTCCGGTGCAGCTCCGCGGCGAGCTCCACGCCGGTTGCGCCAGCCCCGATGATCGCGACCTTCAACTGATGCTCGGCGATCGGCGAGGACTGCGAATGGACGCGGATGCAGGCGTTGACCATGCGCTCGTGGAAGCGCTTCGCCTCCGCCTGTGATTCGAGCTTGATCGCGTGATCGGCAACCCCCGGCGTGCCGAAATCGTTGTTCTGGCTGCCGATGGCGACGACCAGGACATCGTACTCGAAGGCTCGCTTCGGCGTGACCTCGCGGCCCTCCGCATCGAGATACGGCGCCACCTGAACCTCGCGCTTGTCGCGATCGATTCCGATCATGTCGCCGATGCGGTAGTGGAAGCCATGCCAATAGGCCTGCGCGAGATAGTCGACCTCGTGGGCGGAGATGTCCATGCTCCCGGCAGCGATCTCGTGCAGCTTCGGCTTCCAGACATGCGTGCGGCTTCGCTCGATCAAGGTCACGTCGAGCTTGCCCTTGCGGCCGTATTTGTCGCCGAGGCGAGTCGCCAGCTCCAATCCGCCCGCTCCGCCCCCGACGATCACGATCCGGGGAACACCCGGCTGCAGACTAGCCATCATCGACCTCACCCAGGCATGGTTGCGGCGCGGCGGAGTGGCTCCGATGTCACTGCCTGGGCGACACCGCACCGGCCACTGCAACCGCTGCCATGTTCACGATACGCCGCACCGTGGACGATGGCGTCAGGATATGCGCCGGCTTCGCGGCACCGAGCAGGATGCCTCCCACGGTCAGCCCCTGCCCCGCGGCCATCCTTAGCAGGTTATACGAGATGTTGGCTGCATCACGATTGGGCATGACCAGCACATTCGAGGGACCCTCGAAATCGGAGTCGGGAAACTCCTGATCGAGCACGGACTGCGACAGCGCGGCGTCGCCGCGCATCTCGCCCTCTACAATCAATGCGGGTGCCAGTTCGTGAATGATGACCCTGGCCCGCCGCATCTTCTGGGCCTCGGGCGCGGCCGAACTGCCGAAACTGGAATGCGACAGCAGCGCGACCCTCGGCGTGATGCCGAAGCGCCTGACGGCAGCCGCCGCCAGCACCGCGATCTCGGCAACCTGCTCGGCCGTCGGGTCGGCATTGCAGTGCGTATCGCAGATGAACAGCTGGTGCTGTTGAAGGATCAGCATCTGCATCACCGCGAGCGTCGAGACGTCGTCCCTCGTCCCGATGACGTTGCGGATCGCGGTCAGATGGTCGGACGTCCGGCCGATCACGCCGCACAGCATCGCATCGCCGATGCCGCGCGCGAGCAGAAGCGAGGCGAGCACCGTGGCGTTGCCCCGCGTCTCCGCCAGCGCCAGTCCTGCTGAGACGCCGTCGCGCTTGCGGCGCGCATGGTACAGTTCGGCACACGCGGCATAGACCCGCTCGTCCTGGGGGTCGATGATCTCGCAATCGTCGCCCGGCCTGAGCCGCAGGCCGAACGCCTTGATCTGCTCTTCGATCGTCGATGGCCGGCCGAGCAGTTGCGGCCTGGCGAGGCCTTCATCGACGATGATCTGGGCGGCGCGCAGCACGCGCTCCTCTTCCCCTTCCGCCAACAGCAGCGACTTGGCGTTCCCCTTGGCCACCGCAAAGACCGGCTGCATGGCGTTCCCGGACCGGTAGACGAACCGCGCCAGCCGCGAGCGATAGTCAGCCATGTCGGCGATCGGGCGCCGAGCGACGCCGGTGTCCGCCGCGGCCTTGGCGACGGCCGGGGCAATGACCTCGATCAGACGGGGATCGAACGGCTTGGGGATGAGATAGTCACGGCCGAAGCGGAGCCCCTCGCCCTTGTATGCGGCAGCGACGACCTCGGGCACTTCGGTCATCGCAAGATCCGCAAGCGCATGTACTGTCGCGAGCTTCATCGCCTCGTTGATGGTGGTGGCACCACAGTCGAGCGCGCCCCTGAAGATGAACGGAAAGCACAGCACGTTGTTGATCTGGTTCGGGAAGTCCGATCGCCCGGTCCCGATGATCGCATCGGGGCGGACCGCCAGCGCGTCCTGCGGCATGATCTCGGGCGTCGGATTGGCCATGGCGAAGATCAGCGGATCGCGCGCCATCCGCTTGACCATGTCGGGCTTCAGCACGTTGCCGGCCGACAGGCCGAGAAACATGTCGGCGCCTTCGATGACGTCCTCGAGCTTTCGCGCAGCCGTCGCCACGGCATAACGCGCCTTGTTGTCGTCCATGCCTTCGGCGCGTCCGGCATAGACTACACCGAACACGTCACTGACGATGATCCGCTCGCGCGGCAGCCCGAGACTGACGATGAGATCGAGACATGCGAGCGCCGCGGCGCCGGCGCCCGAGCACACCAGCTTGACCTCCGCGATGTTCTTCTTGACCAGCTTCAGCCCGTTGAGGATCGCCGCCGCCACGATGATCGCCGTGCCGTGCTGATCATCGTGGAACACCGGAATCGTCATCCGCTCGCGCAGCTTCCGCTCGATGTAGAAGCATTCCGGCGCCTTGATGTCCTCCAGGTTGATGCCGCCGAAGGTCGGCTCCATCCTGGCGACCGTCTCGATCAGCGCGTCCGGGTCATTCTCGGCGAGCTCGATATCGAACACGTCGATGCCGGCGAACGTCTTGAACAGGCACGCTTTGCCTTCCATCACCGGCTTGCTGGCGAGTGGTCCGATATTGCCGAGGCCGAGCACGGCGGTACCGTTGGTGACGACGGCGACGAGATTGCTGCGCGCCGTCAGCTCATCGGCCTGCGACGGGTCTTCGGCGATCACCAGGCATGGCTCGGCCACACCCGGTGAATAGGCCAGCGCCAGGTCGCGCTGCGTCGCCATCGCCTTGGTCGGCACCACGGAGATCTTCCCTGGCGCCGGCAGGCAATGATATTCGAGTGCGGCTTCCCTCAGATCCCGATCCATCGTCGTCCTCGACTTTCCCTGCGCCACTCAGCCCGTCGTGACCGCGACCTCGATATCGGCCGGGTCGATGTCGCGATCGAGCGCCACCCGCAGCTTGTCGCGGTCGAGCTCACCCTCCCACCAGGCGACAACCACGCAGGCCACGCCATTGCCGCACAGATTGGTCAGCGCACGGCACTCGCTCATGAACTTGTCGATGCCGAGCACGATCGCCATGCCCGGCACCAGCTCGGGCCTGACGGCCGCGAGCGTGCCGGCCAGGGTGATGAAACCCGCTCCCGTGATTCCCGAGGCGCCCTTCGAGGTCAGCATGGCGACGAGGAGGATCGTGATCTGCTCGCCGAAGCTGAGCTCGACGTTCATGGCCTGGGCAATGAACAATGTCGCCAGCGTCATGTAGATATTGGTGCCGTCGAGATTGAACGAGTAGCCGGTGGGAACCACGAGCCCGACGACCGGCTTCGAGCAGCCGAGCCGCTCCAGCTTCTCCATCATCTGCGGCAGTGCGCTCTCCGATGACGACGTGCCGAGCACGATCAGCAGCTCGTCCTTGATGTATTTGAGGAACTTGAAGATCGAGAATCCGGCGATGCGGGCAATGGTCCCGAGCACCACGACGACGAAGACGAGCGCGGTCAGATAGAAGGTCGCGATCAGGCCGGCGAGGTTTCCGAGCGCCTGCGGTCCGTAGCGCCCGATCGTGAACGCCATCGCGCCGAAAGCACCGATCGGGGCGGCCTTCACCACGATCGCGATGACGCCGAAGATGGCATGCGCCGCGTCATCGATGAACGCGCGCATCGTATGGCCGCGTTCACCGAGGCTCATCAAGGCAAAGCCGAAGAGGATCGCGAACAGCAGCACCTGCAGGATCTCGCCTTGGGCGAACGCTCCCACCACCGTGTCCGGAATGATGTGAAGGAAGAAGTCGACCGACTTCATCTCGCTCGCCTGCTTGGCATAGCTGGCGACCGCGGCGGCGTTGGTCTGCCCCTGGAAGCCCTTGCCGGGATGCAGCACATTGGCAACGATGAGACCCAGCGCCAGCGCGAAGGTCGATACGATCTCGAAATAGATGAGCGCCTTGACCGCGACGCGACCGACCTTCTTCACCTCGGAGACATGCGCGATACCCGACACGACGGTGCAGAAGATGACCGGTGCGATCACCATCTTGATCAGCTTGACGAAGCCGTCACCGAGCGCCTTGATCCATTCGTTCTTGCCGAGTTCCGGCCAGAGCCAGCCGACGATGACGCCGAGCACGATTGCGACCAGGACCTGGACATAGAGAACCCGGTAAAACGGCTTTTTCGGCTGCACTGTGGTCGTTGTTGAAGACATCGTATCTTTTCTCCCTGGTCTCACTCGGTCTACGTCTCGTCTCAATCGCCTAATTTCGCTTCTGCGGCGGCAGGTCGGTGCAATGCCCTTCGAACACCTCGGCGGCCATGCCGATGGATTCGCCGAGCGTCGGATGCGGATGGATGGTCTTGCCGATATCGGCCGGCTCGCAGCCCATCTCGATGGCAAGGCAGATCTCGCTGATGAGATCGCCGGCATGGGTGCCGACGATGCCGCCGCCGATGATGCGGTGGGTCGTCGTGTCGAACAGCAGCTTGGTGAAGCCCTCGTCGCGGCCGTTGGCGATGGCGCGCCCCGAAGCGGCCCAGGGGAACACCGCCTTGCCGAACTTGACGCCTTCCGCCTTGCACTGGTCCTCGGTCTTGCCGGCCCAGGCGACCTCAGGGTCGGTGTAGGCGACCGAAGGAATCTGCCGCGCGTCGAAATGTGATTTTTGGCCATGGGCGGCTTCCGCCGCGACGTGGCCCTCGTGCACGGCCTTGTGCGCCAGCATCGGCTGTCCGACGACGTCGCCGATGGCGAAGATGTGGGCCACGTTGGTGCGCAGCTGCTTGTCGACGTTGATGAAGCCGCGCTCGGTCACCGCGACGCCGGCCTTATCGGCGCCGATGTTGTTGCCATTCGGGCTGCGCCCGACCGCCACGAGCACGAGATCATAGAGTTGCGGCCCCGCCGGCGCCTGCGCGCCCTCGAAGCTGACTTCGATGCCGGCCTCGGTCGCCCGCGCGCCGACAGTCTTGGTCTTCAACATCACCTTGTCGAAGCGGCGCGCGTTGATCTTCTCCCAGACCTTGACAAGATCGCGGTCGGCGCCCTGCATCAGGCCGTCAAGCATCTCGACGACGTCGATGCGCGCTCCGAGCGTCGAATAGACCGTCGCCATTTCGAGCCCGATGATGCCGCCGCCGATCACCAGCATGCGCTTCGGGATCGACTTGAGCTGCAGCGCGCCGGTGGAATCGACGATGCGCGGGTCGTCAGGCAGGAACGGCAATTTCACGGCCTGGCTGCCGGCTGCGATGATCGCCTTGGCGAACCGGATCGTCGTCTTGCCGCTCGCGGTCGTGACCTCGAGGTGATGGGAATCGAGGAAGCTGCCGACGCCGGTCGCCACCTCGACCTTGCGCGCTTTGGCCATGCCGGCCAGGCCGCCGGTGAGCTTCCTGATCACGCCGTCCTTGAACGACCGTAATTTGTCCAGATCGATCTGCGGCGCGCCGAACGTGATGCCGTGATCGGGGAGATGCTTGACCTCGTCGATGACGGAGGCGGTGTGCAAGAGCGCTTTGCTCGGGATGCAGCCGACGTTGAGACAGACGCCGCCCAGCGTATTGTAGCGCTCGACCAGCACGGTCTTCATGCCGAGATCGGCGGCGCGGAACGCTGCGGAATAGCCACCTGGACCGGCGCCGAGCACCAGCATCTCGCAATCGATGTCGGCCTTGCCGGACTAGGACGAGGCGATGGGTACGGCCGCCGCAGTTGCGGCAGCGGCGGGCGGCGGCGAGACCGGAGCGGGCGCGGCGCCAGCCGCTGCACCTGCGGCCTCCAAAGCGAGAATGACCGAGCCTTCGCTGACCTTGTCGCCGGTCTTGATCCGGATCTCCTTGATGGTGCCGGCGTGCGACGACGGGATTTCCATCGAGGCCTTGTCGGACTCGACGATGACGAGGCTGGTGTCGACGGCGACCGCCTCGCCCGGCTTCACCAGCACCTCGATGACGGCCACGTCCTTGAAGTCACCGATATCCGGGACCTTCACGTCGATCAGCTGAGCCATGCCGTTCTCCCCTCGTGCGACGTCCCGGTGCGCGCGCATATCTCTGGAAGTAGGAGTCGGGCCATCGCGTCGCCGACGGTGCGCTCCCTCGCCCCGCTTGCGGGGAGAGGGTCGGGGTGAGGGGGACTCACCACGAGTTCGGTGCGTGGAGAGTCC
>JBARNF010001007.1:0-9022 GCA_049802835.1 Bradyrhizobium sp. | reverse complement strand
TCTTGTAGAGATCCGACCAGGATGGAAGTTCGGTCGGACGTATGTAGGTCTCATCGACACCGGCGCGGGCAAGACCGCAGGTCAAGGCGAGAATGGACAGCGCAAGCCAAGTTCGAAGCATGGGATGACTACCCCCTGCGATGCTGGATCACCTGAAGTGTCACGCTGACGACGCCTCCGAGAATAGAGACGATCGAGGAAATCAAGGACAGGCTGTTCACCCAATCCTCGCCGCCCTTGGCCTCAACGCCGGGCGGTAACCGGGTATCATAGTAGACGTACAACAGGACCGCACCGAGCAATAGCAGCCCTACCGGCAATACCTTCTTCATCATCGATAAATCCGTCTGACTTCGTCCTGCAAAGATTGAGATCAACACATTTGCTCGCGCAATCTGCGAGATGCCCCGATCGAACGAGCCGGATGCCTGCCTCCTGGTGCCATCATTGCACAGATCATTGGAAAGGGAATAGGAATAAGGGCGCAATCCGAGATTGAGGACCGCCAAGCCGATGGGCGGCGCAACGCGGCCCCTTCCCGCGGCGGTTATGGCATCGCCTCTTCACCGGGCGACTGGTTACTCCTGCTGCGTCACCAAGAGCTGAGCGGGCGCGCTGCCACCGCCCCGGAATCTCGAAATTGCTCAGAACAGACGCAAGACAATATCGAGATTCCGGGTTCAAGGCCTGCGGCCTCGCCCCGGAATGACGGTGGCTGTGATGCAGCAGGATTGCCTGAGCTGGTGGAATGAGGCACGCCCCGGCGGAGGACACCGGGCCCAATGGAAGCTCCGAAGCCTAGAAGCTTAGAAAGGTGCGCGGTCCGGAAAGCTCTTTAGATCCCCCTCGCGGAAGATCCGAACCACGCAGGTGCGTCGTCCTAGTCCGACGGCAGCCGCGAGAATCGAAAATTGCAGTGGTTCGCGCCGCCAGCCAAGGTTTGTGTCCGTTCCAGGTGGATGCCTCGCGTTGCATAGGCGTCGAAATCGAGGCCACAGATGTTCGGCAGGACTTCTTTGTCGCCATGGCGAGCTGCGAATTTGCAAAAGCCGCACGCTTTGTAGTTGATACCGAATTCGAAGTTGTCACCCGGGCCCGGCGCGACGAAATCGTAGATGAAATCCTCCGGAAACTGCTTCTGATGGCTTTCGGTCACGCTTGTTGCAGCCTGCTGACGGAGAAGCTCCTGATTCTCCGACGACATGAATTGGCGCCCGGAGGCAAGACGTTCCGCTTCGGGCTCGGTGAGCAGCTGCGCCTTGTAGGTTTCTCGCTCGATGTCGCCGATCATGGATGGCGAGACGCCATGTCGCCGGAGCACCCGGCTGATGGCCATGAACCCCATGAGACGCATGAAGACGTCGCTCATGCGGCTTGCCGCGCCGCCGACATAGGGCATTTGGGTGAGTACGTTTTCGAATTCGTCCATCACCTCCTGCCTGATCCCATCGATATTGGATAGATGCGCGCGCTCGCACAACATCGCTTCCGCCAGATCGAGGCGATGGCGCATCGCCGCCTCCATTGCACCGCGATGCTTCTCGTAGAAAGGGTGGATGATTTCAGCCATGGGACGCCTCTCCAACTAACGATCCGCCCTCGCGAACCTGGTCGGCGGGGAATAGACTCGCCGGATATTGCGAACCGAGCCTAACCGCGGATACCAAGTCAGCGCGAAGCAGAGTTCCTTCGGTCATGCGCTAGAAAATCTATTGCAAGGCCACGGCCTGTCAGTGTCAAACTGCAGCGCGATGACCTACGCTCTTCCACCACTCAACGCGCTCCGCGCATTCGAAGCTGCCGCGCGGCATCTCAGCTTCAAATTGGCCGCGCACGAGCTGCACGTGACGCCCGCCGCTGTGGGACAGCAGGTGAAAGCACTGGAGGGGCGCCTCGGCGTACGCCTGTTCGAGCGGCTGCATAAGCAGCTCATCCTGACCGCGGCCGGTCAGGCCTATCTGCCGGGGATATCCGATGGATTTCGTCGCATCGCGGACGCGACAGCGCGATTGAAACCGGCGGGTGCGCTGCTGCTGCAGTTGGGGGTCCATGGCGGCTTGGACCTGCGCCGCCTTGATTTGGCGGAGTTTCGCAGCGCGCATGCGGAGATCGGTCTGCGGGTGCTGCAGCCCGCCGGCCTGCACGAGTTGATCGAGGGGAAGGTTGATCTGCTGATCGCACGCAGTCTTGGTCACCATCCGGGTTATCGCTGCGACCGGATTGATGAGGGATCCGGTTTGGGGGATTGGCTGATTGCGCCTGAGGGCACCGCGGACTGTCCGGAGGTCGAGAGCTTCCGTCAATGGCTGCGCGCCGTCGTGTCCGGGACCTCACTCGTAGGCCACCGCCGTCCTCGTCTGATCGGCGTCATCGGAAGGTGAGACGCGCGCGCCGAGTCGCGGCGTCCGGTGCGGTTTAGTCCCGCTCTTCGTCGTCACGCCCGACTATCGCTCACCTCGCGTTCATGACGCCTCCGACATGATGACTTGCAAGTTTCGCAGGCGGTCGGCGGCTGGGTATCTACACATGCGCTCCAGCAATCATCGCCGGTCCCAGCCCCACATTTGCCGACCAACCACATCAATTCCCTGCCGTACGTCACGGCGGTCTGCACATGCGCGGCGCACTTGCGTCAGGCCGAGGGCCACCGGGGCAGCCTCAATTCGAATGGAACCGCATGGCTCCAGAATGGTTGCTCCGCAGTTCCACGCAGAAAAGTGAGAGTCAGTTGAATCGCCGTCAGTTCATTCAATCTGCGGCTGCAATCCCGGTTGCAGCGTCGCTGGTGCGGAGCGCGGAAGCAGCCACCGCTGCGAGCCAGCCGTTCAATGCAGCTTTTGTGCGCGATCTTGCGCGCAACCTGGCTGCCAAGCCGTATGCCGCACCGGACAATCAGCTGCCGGACGCGCTGGCCAAGCTCGACTACGACGCCTACCGCTCGATCCGTTTTCTGCCGGATCACGCGCTGTGGCGCGGCGAGAACCTGCCGTTCCAGGCGCAGTTCTTCCATCGCGGCTCGATCTACAAGGACCGCGTCGACATCTACGAAGTCTCGGACGGGCAGGCCAAGCCCGTGGCGTATCGCCCCGACGACTTCGCGTTCGGCCCGCAGGTCCCGGCGTTCCCGGCGGCCGATCTCGGCTTTGCCGGCTTCCGGATTCATGCGCCGATCAATCGGCCTGATTACTACGACGAGGTCTGCGTCTTTCTCGGTGCGAGCTATTTCCGCGCCGTTGCCAAGGGCGAGATCTACGGACTGTCGGCACGTGGACTGTCGATCGACACCGGAGAGGCGAAGGGCGAGGAGTTTCCCGCCTTCAAGGCGTTCTGGCTCGAGAAGCCGGCGCCCGGCGCCAGCGCGATGGTCGTGCATGCGCTGCTCGACAGCAAAAGCGCGACCGGCTCATACCGTTTCACGATCCGCCCCGGCGAGACCACCGTGTTCGATGTCGAAGCCTCGCTGTATCCGCGCGTCGAAATCGGCCACGCCGGGCTGGCGCCGATGACCAGCATGTTCTTCTTCGGGCCCAACGACCACAACGAAGCCGACGACTTCCGGCCCGCGGTGCACGATTCCGACGGGCTTGCGATCTTCAACGGCAAGGGCGAGCAGCTCTGGCGGCCGCTCTCCAATCCGCGCGACCTGCAGGTCAGCGTCTTCAACGATCTCAATCCGCGCGGCTTCGGCCTGATGCAGCGAGAGCGGAAGTTCGCAGCCTACGAAGACCTGGAGTCGCGGTTCGAACGGCGGCCGAGCCTGTGGATCGAGCCGATCGGCGATTGGGGCGAGGGCGCGGTGGTACTGTTCGAGATTCCGACCAAGGAGGAGATCCACGACAACATTGCCGCATTCTGGCGGCCGAAGACGCCGCTCGCCGCCAAGGGCGAGCACAACATGACCTACCGTGTGCATTGGGGGCCGGATGCGCCGAAGCCGCATGCGCTGGCGCGCTTCACGCGGACCGGCCTCAGTGCCCACGGCGAAGGCAGATTGTTCGTGCTGGAGCTCGAGGGCGATGCCTTGAAGGGCCTCGATCCGGGCAACGTGAAGGGCGTGGTCAGCGCGGCAAAGTCGGAGGTGACCAACATCGTCGCGCAGCCCAATCCGGAGACGGGAGGCTGGCGGCTGAGCTTCCAGTGCGCGGTCGGCGACACACCGGTCGAACTCAGGGCGGAGCTGGTCGCCAACGACAAGATCGTCTCCGAGAGCTGGATCTACCGATGGACGCCGTGACCGCCAGCCAGCCGCGCCCGACCTATGACGGCCTAGGCTGCGGCTTTCTCCCTGCCGAGGCCCCGCGCGAGATGGTGCCGTCGCCGCTCGGCGAGGCACCGGCCGCCAGGGGAGACATCGCAAGCGGACACCGGATCGCATTCCGGCGCGGTCTCATTTTTACCGGCACCGCAGCGCTGACGCTCGCGGGCATCACCAAGATGTACGAGGTCGTCGAAGTCGGCGGCGTGACCGTGCTCGAGGGCATGGTCCTCGCGCTGTTTTCGATCCTGCTCGCCTGGATCGCCTTCGCGTTCGTCACGGCGCTGGCCGGCTTCTGCGTGATGCTGGCACGGCGGCAGGATACGATTCCGATCGACATCGACGGTCCTCTGCCCCGGCTCTCGAGTCGCACGGCGATGCTGCTGCCGACCTACAATGAGGATCCGGACGCCGTGATGGTGCGGCTGCGCGCGATGGTCGAGTCGATCGCCGCCACCGGCCAGTCCGAGCATTTCGACTGGTTCCTGCTCAGCGACACCACCGATCCCGACATCTGGATCGGTGAGGAGGCTGCCTTTCTCGCCCTGCGCCAGGCCTGCGGCACCGATCGCGTGTTCTACCGGCACCGCGCCGACAATGTCGCCCGCAAGTCCGGCAACATCGCCGACTGGGTGCGGCGCTTTGGCGCGGCCTACGCCCACATGATCATTCTCGACGCCGACAGCCTGATGAGCGGGGCGACCGTCGTGCGGCTGGCTCATGCCACGGAGCGCGCGCCACAGGCGGCGCTGATCCAGACCCTCCCGGTGATCGTCAACGGCACCAGCCTGTTCGCGCGGCTGCAGCAATTCGCGGGCCGGCTCTACGGGCCTGTCGTCGCGGCCGGCAATGCCTGGTGGTACGGCTCAGAGGGCAATTATTGGGGACACAACGCCATCATCCGCGTGGCGGCGTTCGCGCAGGACGCTGCGCTGCCGGAACTACGCGGGCGCAAGCCGTTCGGCGGACATATCCTCAGCCACGACTTCGTCGAGGCCGCATTGATGCGCCGCGCCGGCTGGGGGATCTACATGACCGTCAACCTCGACGGCAGCTATGAGGAGGTGCCGCCATCGCTGATCGATTATGCCGCGCGCGACCGGCGCTGGTGCCAGGGCAATCTGCAGCACCTCGCCGTGCTACCGGCGCACGGCCTGCATTGGGTGTCGCGACTGCATCTTCTGATCGGCATCGGGGCCTATGTCACCGCACCGTTGTGGCTTGCCTTCCTCGTGCTCGGCATCCTGATCTCGCTGCAGGCCAATTTCGTCCGGCCGGAATACTTCCCCAAAGGCTTCGCGCTGTTTCCGACCTGGCCGGCCCAGGATCCGGTGCTCGCCGCCCAGGTCTTTGCCGCAACCCTCGGCCTGCTCATGGTGCCGAAGCTGCTCGCCTGCCTCGCGACGTTGTTCATACCGACCAAACGCCGCGGCTTTGGCGGCGGCGTGCGCCTCTGCGCTGCGGTGCTGACAGAGACGGTGCTCGCGGCGCTGATCGCGCCGTCGATGATGATCTTTCAGTCGGTTGCCGTAATCGAGATCCTGCTGGGCCGAGACGCCGGCTGGCAGGTGCAGCGCCGCAGCGACGGCGGCGTGAGCCGGCGCGAGATCTATCGCAAGTTCGCGCTGCCGACGGCGTGCGGCCTCGCCATGGCCGCCAGCGCCACCGCGGTTTCCGTGCCGCTGCTGGCATGGATGTCGCCGGTCATCGCCGGTCTCGTGCTGGCCATTCCGATCGGCCTGCTCACCGCTGCCCGTGGCAGCGGCGCACGCCTGTTCGCGACGCCAGAGGACCGGATCCCGCCGCCGGTGCTGGCCCGTGCCAGGGAGCTTGCGGATGGGCTTCAGCTCCGGCGCGAAGCTGCACTGGTCGAACTGCGGCGGGATGCCGTTCTCCGCCGTCATCACGTCGATGCCCTGCCGGCGCCCCGGCCGCGCGCGCCGGGCGATATCGATGTCGACCTTGCCACCGCCAAAGCGAGGATTGCCGAGGCCGGCTGCTTCGGCCAGGCGGTCAGCTTTCTGTCCCGCCGTGAGACGCTCGCTGTGCTCAACGACGCAGCGGCACTCGAACAGCTTGTCGCGCTGCCGGCGTCGGAGCCGTGATGCCCTGCCCTACTGCGTCAGATGCGCCGAGGCGATGGCCTGCTGGAACAGCGCGGTCAGGGCGGCGCCGATGCTGCCGCTCGAGTCGACCTCGTAGTAATAGCCGGGGCTTGCGCAGGACTTCATGACGGTGCCGATCGAGTCGCGCCACGGCGCGATGTAGGTCGTGTACCAGCTGTTGTTGGTGATCGCGAGGTAGGTGGTGTAGAGCACCGCGATCTTGACGCCGCGGGCCTTCAACGTGTCGCAGGTCGTCGTATTCAACGGCTCCTGGCAGCGCCCGCCGGAGAGCACGGTCTTGCTGCAGGTGGTCGGATAGGAATAGTCGGCGACGCCATCGGAGACGAAGAACAGCCATTTCTGCGGCTTGGTCGACGAACCGTCGCCCTGCGCAGGGATCACGCCATTCATTGCGGACATGGTGCCGTCGAAATCGCTACACATGTCGTTGTTGTAGCCGCTGTAGGGAATCGTCATCAGGTCCAGCGACCCGACCAACGATTTCACCGAGGACATGCTCGACGACAGGCTCGCGATCGTCGTCAGTCCCAACGAGCCGCAGTCGCTGCCCATGCTGTAGACCGCCATGCGGTACTGGTTGCTCACGACCTGGCTCGATGTCGCCGTGTCCGTGAGCGACTGGGTCGCGGACCTGACCACGTCGATGCGCATCGTCACGCCCTTGTTCTTGGCGATCTGATAGTAGCTGTTGGTCTGCAGGTTCTTCTTCGAGCTCGACGTGTAGGTGTCGTGGCAGGCGAACGCGCATTTGTCGGACGTCGCATTCTGCAGCAACGTCATGTCGGCCGTGGTCGCGCCGAGCCCCTGCGACGGCGAGTTGTCGACGAGAACGTAGAAATCCATGTAGGTCGGGAACGACGCCGAGGCCGACGACGAGGCCGAGACCGTCATGGTCGGGTAGCCGAACATGTACATGAACGCCGTCTTGACCACGACGGTGGCGGTGCCCGTCACGGTTCGTGCCGTCACACTGTCGGTGATGGTGATGTTGAGGGAGTTCGAGGCGAGATTGTGGGCCGACATCTGGCCGTTGAACATGTTGGTCGCCGCCGTCTTGGCGTCCGACGCGGTCCCGCGCATGGCGGTATAGCCGGTCGCCGCCAGCATGGCGGCGTCCATCGAGGCGGACAGCTTCGCCTTGGCACGTACCGCGAGCGAATAGTCGACCGCGGAACCGACGAAGGTCAGGATCGGCAGCAACGCGAGCGCGAAGATGATCGCGATGTTACCGTTCTGGTCACGACGAAACCGCGACAGAAGCTTGAGGTATCGATATCCGGTCGGCACATCCAGCTCCAACAAACAGGTGCTCTTGCAGACCTATGTTGCCGGTCAACCGTTGCGTTGGAATTGATGCGATGGCGCGGATTCGGTTACGATGTGTTTCCGATTGTCGTAACCGCGTTTCGGGCGGTGCCGCTGCACCATCGACGACGGCATGACTGCCATGCCAAGGGTCGGCCCAAGGGTCGGCGCCGACCCGATGCGCCATGCGCCCCGCCCACGCCGCCGGGCGGTATCGGCGACGGCGCCCCTCCTATGGTACCCCGATTGCAAAGCAGGAGCGCCGATAGCATAGTCCGCGCGCTTTGCGCGGTGGGCGCGCTGATTCTCAGGGGTGTTTGGGGACGACGATGGCGGATGCCGATCTTGATGCCGTGATCCGGCAACTGGCCAAGCAGCAGAACAAGACCATACTGGCGGCGGCGAAGAAGCGGCGGGACCGCTTCAGCGGCATGGCCGTGAAAGCCAAGGACAAGGACGCCAAGGAACGCTTCAAGATGCTCGCCCGGGAGGTGGTCGAGCAGGCCAATGCCGCGGCGCGCCGGCTGCTGATCTCCGCCGACAACGCCGCCGACAGCTATGCCCGCGCCATGCGGCAGGCCGCCGCGGCCGAGCTGCCGAAAAAGCCGGAGAAGAAAGCCGACAAGCCGGCCGAGGCATCACCGCCAAAGCCGCCGTCCGGCAGGCCCGCCAAGAAAGCAGCCAAGAAGCCGCCGGCAAAGGCCACTGCCAAGCGAGCGGCCAAGACGGCGGCCTGAGCGGCCGACGACAGCCGCCTCCGATGCGCCGCTACGGCTTGGGCAATACGACCGAGAACAGGCGGAAGCCCTCGATTTTCGGAAACGCCTCGGCAGCCTCGGGCGAGGCAAGGGCGACGACGGCCGCTGCCACCTCGCCATTGGTCAGCCGGGTGATCGCGGTCGCCTGCCCTTCCAGGAGCAGCACTTCGGAGGCGCCGGCCGCGGACATCGCGGCGGTGATCTTGGCATTCGATTTGGCGTAGCGCTCGTCGATGGCGATCACCTTGCCGCTGAGTTCGGCAATCGCATGCACATTCGGGCGCGCCAGCACCACGGCGACCAGATGAGTATCGCCCGGCGCCTCGGGGACGCGCAGCGCAGTCATCCGCTCGGCCAGTTCGGCCGCCACTGTGACCGCTGCGATCATGACCTCGCTCTGGACCTTGGCGGGACTCGGGGGAGGAGTGGTCGGGATGGACGGAATCTTGGCTGCTGCCGCGGGTGCCGCAGGCAGCGGCGTTGGATCCGGCCGTGGCGTCCGCACCGACGGCTCGATCGGCTTGGCAGCGACGACATGGGACGCCGCCCGTCTCCTGGCGGCACGTGCGTGCTTGCGC
>JBARNF010001006.1:0-7930 GCA_049802835.1 Bradyrhizobium sp. | reverse complement strand
ACTGAGATCGGCGGCCCGGCGGATCGGTCTCTGCAGCTCATCCGCGATACCTGGAGTTGTACTCCCGTGCCATCCAAATGCACGTCGCTTAACTTATAATTGAATGGTCGGCGGTATTTCTGAGGCTTCCGTGGTCCCCACCCCAGTGAAGTCATCATGCGCATTCGCCAAGTCTTCCTGCTCTCGCTCATGCTCGGGGCCGCGATCGGCCTCGTCGCGACTTTGCTGTTCGCCTGGCAGCAATTGGCCTCACTTCAAACGGCTCGCGCGGTTGCCGCCGACACGCAGCTGCTCGGCGCGATGGTGCGCCTCCCGGAAAAGTTGAATCTCGAGCGGGCCTGGATCAATCCCCGACTGGCCTCGGCCAACGTCGCCACAGCGGATGAGCTTGCAGCGCTGCAGAACTACACGCGAGGCTCAGACGAGGCGCTGGCCAAGGCCCGCAGCCTCGCGCAGTTGCGGGAGGATCTCGCCGCACTCGATGCGATCGAGCAGAGGCTGCGCTCGCTGCGCTCTGCGGCGCTCGACGCCGTCGTGCAGCCGAAGCAGATGCGGCCTGAAACCGTCGTGCGGGACTACGTGCCGCAGATGTTCACGGTTCAGGAAACCACCGGCGCCCACATCGACATCGTCCGCCGCCGCGTCAACGCCGCCAATCCGGCGGTCGGTCAGGCTGCCCGCCTCGCCGTGCTGGGCTGGGATCTGCGCGACTGGGCCGGACGAGCCACGACGACCCTGGTGCGCTACATCGCGACCCGTCAGCCGATGGTGGGCGAGCCGGCCGAGACGATGGCGACGTTCAAGGGGCGGCTCGACCGGATCTGGTCGGCCGTGAAGGTCGCTGCGACCGAGATCGACCAGAAGCCGATCTACGCTGCGCTCGCGGACGTCGAGAGCGGCTATTGGGCGCGCGGCGGCGAACTCTATACGTCGCAGGTGGTGCCGAACCGCGGCAAGGTTCTCGAACTCGATCCCGATCAGTTCCTGCGCATGATCTTCCCGACCCTCGACACGATCCAGCCGCTGCGCGATGCCGCGGTCACAGAGGCGTTGCGCCAGAGCGAGGTCGCCATTGCCGATTCGCAATTCCGCTTCGTCCTGGCCGTCGTGCTGGTGCTCGTCAATGTGGTCGCTGCCGCACTCGGCACTTGGTACTTCAACGCCCGCGTGATCAAGCCGCTCTCCAACTTGACCGTTCTCATCCGTCACATCGCTGACGGCGCCCGCGATGTCGAAATCGCCTATCGCGACCGCACCGACGAGATCGGCACGCTCGCCAATGCGATCGGCGTCTTGAAGGACAAGTCCGCCGACGCGGACCGGCTGGCGCTCGAAGGCGCCGAGACCGAGGCGCGGCGCGAAGCGCGCCGGCAGAAGATCGAGGCGCTCACCCGTCGCTTCGGCGAAATCATCGACGCGCTGTGTGGCCGGCTGAGCGATGCCGCGAGCGGCCTGAAGCAGTCGGCCGAGGCACTCGACGGCTCAGCCAATGCCACCGCGGCGCGTGCCACGGCCGTGGCCGAAGCGGCGGCACAGGCGACCTCCGGCGTCAACACGGTCGCGGCCGCCTCCGAGGAGCTCGACGTCTCGATGAAGGAGATCACCCGCCAGATCGCGGAAGCCGCATCGGAATCCGGCCATGCCACCAGCCAGGCGCTCGACACCACCGACAAGGTTCGCACCCTTGCGGGCAGCGCGACGCGCATCGGCGACGTCGTGCAACTGATCCGCGCGATCGCCTCGCAGACCAACCTGCTGGCGCTCAACGCAACGATCGAATCGGCGCGGGCGGGCGAGGCCGGAAAGGGCTTTGCCGTCGTTGCTTCCGAGGTGAAGAGTCTCGCATCCCAGACCAGCAAGGCCACCGAGGAGATCGAGAGCCAGATCGCGGCAATCCAGAACGAGACCGGCAGCACGGTTACGGCGATCGAGAAGATCGCTGCCGTCGTCAACAGCATCAGCGGGGTCACCAGTTCGGTCGCCGCTGCGGTCACCCAGCAGAGCGCCACGACGCGGGAAATGGCCCGCAGCGTGCAGCAGACGGCGACCGGCACCCGCGACGTCTCCTCGTCGATCGCGCTGGTCAGCGCGGCCGCCGACGACACCCGCGGCTCGGCGCGCTCGCTGCTCGATTCGGCTGCGATCCTCGCCGGCCAGGCCACCGACCTGCGCCGTGAGGTCGACAGCTTCCTCGCCGAGGTGAAAGTCGCCTGACTTGGGCCGGCGCGCGACCTGGGCATGACCGGCTGCGGCGATTCACGCGCCGCGGCCCGAGCCGAGGTCTCTCGTCTAGGCGAAATAGCTGTCGAGAATTCCGCGATAGATCTTCGTCAACGTCGCGATGTCGGCGACCGAGGCGCGCTCGTCGATCTGGTGCATGGTCTGGCCGACCAGGCCGAACTCGATCACCGGGCAGTAGCTCGAAATGAAGCGCGCATCCGACGTGCCACCGGTGGTCGACAGCTCCGGCTTGCGCCCCGTTACGCTCTCGATCGCGGCGACCGCGAGCTCGGTGAACGTTCCCGGCTTGGTCAGGAACACGTTGGAGTTCGACGGCAGCCAGTCGATGTGGGCGCGGATGCGGTTGCCGCAGGCCTTGGCCAGCCGCTCCTCGACGAGCGCGCGCAGCGAGTCCTGGGTGTGGCAGTCGTTGTAGCGGATGTTGAACTTCGCCCGCGCCAGGCCCGGGATCACGTTGCTGACTGCGTTGCCGACATCGACCGTGGTGAATTCGAGATTCGACGGCTGGAATTGCGCGCTGCCAAGGTCGAGCGGCTCGTCCGACAGCGCGACGATGAGGCGTGAGATGTCGGGGACGGGATTGGACGCGCGGTGCGGATAGGCGACATGGCCCTGCTTGCCTTCGACGATCAGGGTGCCCGACTGCGAGCCGCGGCGGCCGATCTTGATGCAGTCGCCCATGACCTCCTGATTGGACGGCTCGCCGAGAACGCAATGGTCGAAGCGCTCGCCGCGCCCGGCCGCCCATTTCAGCAGCTTGATGGTGCCGTTGACCGAGACGTCCTCTTCGTCGCCGGTGATCAGGAACGAGATCGAGCCGTTCGGCCGACCACCATGATCGCGCAGATAGTCGAGCGCAGCCGCGACGCTGCAGGCGATGCCACCCTTCATGTCGACCGCGCCGCGGCCGTAGATGTAGCCGTCCTTGACCTCGCCGGAGAACGCCCCGAGGCTCCAGGCCGCTTCGTCGCCGGGCGGCACCACGTCGGTATGGCCGGCAAAGGTGATGTGCGGCCCCTCGGTGCCGATGCGCGCATAGAGGTTGTCGACGTCGGCGGTGCCCGCTTCCGAGAAGGTCACGCGATGTGTCTCGAAGCCGGCTCCCTTCAGCAGGGCTTCGAGCACGCCGAGCGCTCCGGCGTCGGCCGGGGTCACGGAGGGGCAGCGGATCAGGTCGCGGGTGATGGCAAGGGCATCGGTCATGCCCTCCGCTTAACACGGGCTTTCGGGCGGCGGCTAGAGCGGCCGCCCGGGCTCGGACGATCAGTCGCGCAGCAGCTCGTTGATCGAGGTCTTGGAGCGGGTGCGCTCGTCGACGCGCTTGACGATGACCGCACAGGCGGTGGATGGGCCGATCTGGCCGTTCTTCATCGGCTTGCCCGGCAGCGCGCCGGGCACCACGACCGAATATTCCGGCACCTCGCCGATGAACACCTCGCCGGTCTCGCGGTCGACGATCTTGGTCGAGGCGCCCAGGAACACGCCCATCGACAGCACCGCGCCCTTGCGCACCACCACGCCCTCGGCCACCTCGGATCGGGCGCCGATGAAGCAATCATCCTCGATGATCACCGGACCCGCCTGCAGCGGCTCCAGCACGCCGCCGATGCCGACGCCGCCGGAGATGTGCACGCGCTTGCCGATCTGGGCGCAGGAGCCGACCGTCGACCAGGTATCGACCATGGTCGCCTCGTCGACGAAGGCGCCGAGATTGACGAAGGACGGCATCAGCACGACGTTCCTGGCGATGAAGGCCGAGCGGCGCACGATCGCGCCGGGCACGGCGCGGAAGCCGGCCTCGCGAAAACGGTTCTCGCCCCAGCCCTCGAACTTCGACGGTACCTTGTCCCACCACGACGCCTGGCCGGGGCCGCCGCGGATGACACTCATGTCGTTGAGGCGGAACGACAGCAGCACGGCCTTCTTCAGCCACTGGTTGACGCTCCATTTGCCGTCCGCACCGCGCTCGGCGACCCGCGCCTCGCCCTTGTCGAGCAGCTCCAGCGCGTTCTCGACCGCATCACGGACCTCTCCCTTGGTCGTGGTCGAGACGCCGTCGCGCGCGTCGAAGGCGCTGTTGATGGTGGATTCCAGGGCGGACAGTGACATCGGTCGATCCTCGCTTGGTCCCGGGGCATGGTCCTCCGGGCAGTCTTTGACGGGCATTTCTGGCAGGGCGGCTTTTTCGGAATTTGAGCCGGGAGAGTCAAGGCATCCACCGCGGTCGTCCCGGACAAGGGGAGCGCCGGGCTGTGCCCCAAGACGGATTCCGCGGTATGGGTCACGGATCGCGCTCGCGAGCGTACACCTATGGCCGGCAGAGATCGCTGGGCGCTTCGCTGGTCCGGGACGACGGTGTGCTAGGCGGCCAACAGCCGCTGCAAAAACCCCGTCAGGTCATCCGTGACATGATCGACATGGGGGTCGTCGCGGCCAGCGAGCTCCCAGTCCTCGCGGACCACCTCCTTGGTGCCGTCCGGCACGACCAGCACCGTGGTCATGCCGAGATCGTGCGGCACCACGAGGTTGCGGGCGAGATCCTCGAACATCGCAGCCCGCGTCGGATCGACGGCGTGCAGCGCGAGGAATTTGTCGTAGGTCTCGCGCGCCGGCTTCGGCGTCAGCTCGGCGGCGATGATGTCGAACACGCCGTCGAAATGACCGGCGATGCCGAGCCGCGCCAGCACGGCGTCGACATGGTCGACCGAGCCGTTGGTCAGGATCAGCTTGCGCCCCGGCAGCTTCTCGATCGCCGCGCCCATCGCCGGGTTCGGCTCCAGCGGCGAGTGGTCGATCTTGTGCACGTAGGCCAGGAAGTCGTCGGCATGCACGCCATGCTCGGTCATCATGCCGCGCATTGTCGTGCCGTAGCGGCGGTAATAGTCCTTCTGGATCCGCCGCGCCTCCAGCGCATCGACCTTGAGCCAGTTGGACACGAACTCGCCGATCCTGGTATCGACCTGCTGCCACAGGTTGACGTGATGCGGATATAGCGTGTTGTCGAGATCGAACACCCAGGTGTCGACATGGTCGAAGCTGCGGGGATTGCTCATCTCGCTTCCTTAGCTCGTGATCGTGACAGGCCGCGGCCCCACATTCCGCTGTCGTCCCGGACAAGCGAGCGACAGCGAGCGCGATCCGGGATCCATACCGCGAGATCTATCTTGAGGCAGGATGGCTGATGCCCGTGGCTCAAACCACGGCCGGTGGTTATGGGTCCCGGCGTGCGCCGGGACGACAGCTGAGTGTGGGGCCGCAGCGCGCGCATGATCGACACGGCCATCACGGCAGTGCAAACCGCAGCGTCTTGCCGCCGCGGGTGATGTCGACGGCGGTGAAACCGGTGGCGGTGAAGCCGCGGCTCGGGCAATCGCCCTGCTCGGAGCTCTCGAACTTGTTCTCGCGGGTGCAGAGCTGCACCAGGCCGCCCCAGTTCAGCGGCTTGTTCTTCAGCCTGATGGTGCGGTTCTCATCGTCGACCGCTTCGGCGAAGCTGTAGACCTTCTTCGGCTGTCCGGTGATGTCGGGATGCAGGCACTTGCCGGGATCGATGCGGTACCAGCCACGGCTGACCACGATCCTGCCGTCGTCGGTCGCGACCGCCGCCATCACCTTGTGCGGGGTGTCGTTGCACCAGGTCAGCCCGTTTGGCGACGGCGTCTGCACCGCGTCCACCATGGTGGCGAAGAAGGTCGGCTGCGAGACGACGTCCGATGCCATGCTGCGGCTCTTCAGGAATGCCGCGAGCGCTCCTTGCGTCTTTGGCCCGTCGACACCGTCGATCGGCGAGACGTCATAGCCGGCGATGCCGAGCAAGCGCTGGATGCCGGCCAAGCGCGCCTGCTCGTCGTCATATTCGGCGCTCTCGGCGAGATAGGCGACCAGCGTGCCGTCGTCGGTCTTGGTCGGCGTGACCTGCGTGAACGGCGCCGGCGTCTGGCCGGTGCGGCACTGCCGCGCGGCCGCGATCACGAAATTGTCGGCTGCCACGCACAGCTGGTCATTGCCGTTCGCCGCGATCGGCGAGGCACCGTAGAGGCTGAGCGCACGCGCATGCAGCAGGATGCGGTCGGCGGTCAGCGCGCCCTGCAGCACCACGCGGCAGGCCGCAGGATCGAGCCGAAACCAGCCGCGGGTGGCGGTGGCCGCCTTGTCGTCGATGCCGATCGCGGCCTCGACGACATAGCTCATGCGATTGCAGAGCTTGAGGTCGGCGCGGGCAGGGGTGGTGGTGGTGAGGCCGGCGAGGATCACGCCAGATAGCGCCAGCACGACACGGACCCAAACGGTGGATAGGTGCGTCGATCTCTCAACGTCGTCATGCCCGGGCTTGGCCCGCCTGCGCGGCCAAAGCCGCTTCGGCGCGGCGAAGGCCCGGGCATCTACGTCTTTGCTGCGGCCCGAAAAGTCGTGGATGGCCGGATCAAGTCCGGCCATGACGACATCGTTCTGCGAGCCGGTCGTGCCCATCACTTGTGGATCAGCGTTCCCGTGCCCTGGTTGGTGAACAGCTCGAGCAGCACGGCGTGCGGCACCTTGCCGTCCAGGATCACGACGCCCTGCACGCCCTGTTCGAGCGCGTAGATGCAGGTCTCGACCTTCGGGATCATGCCGCCGGAAATGGTGCCGTCGGCGATCAGCTTGCGCGCATCCTTCACCGACAGCTCCGGAATGAGCTTCTTCGATTTGTCGAGCACGCCGGGCACGTCGGTGAGCAGCAAGAGGCGCTTGGCCTTCAGCGCGCCAGCCACGGCGCCCGCGAAGGTGTCGGCGTTGACGTTGAAGGTCTGGCCTTCCTTCGAGGTCGCGAGCGGCGCCAGCACCGGGATCAGCTCATAGCCGATCAGCTGGTTGAGCAGCGTCAGGTCGACTTTGTCCGGCTCGCCGACGAAGCCGAGATCGACCACCTTCTCGATTTGGCTGTCCGGATCGACCATTGTGCGCGTCGCCTTGACGGCGCGCACCATGTTGCCGTCCTTGCCGCACAGGCCGACGGCCTTGCCGCCGGCTTCGTTGATGTATCCCACCAGCTGCTTGTTGATCGAGCCGGCCAGCACCATCTCGACGATCTCGATCGTCGCGGCGTCGGTGATGCGCAGTCCTGCCGCGAATTCGGAGACGATGCCGAGGCGCTTGAGCATGGTGGCGATCTGCGGTCCGCCGCCATGCACCACCACCGGATTGATCGCGGTCTGCTCGAGCAGCACGATGTCGCGTGCGAACGCTTTCGCAGTGGCCTCGTCACCCATGGCGTGGCCGCCATATTTGATGACGATGGTTTCGTCGTCATACTCCTGCATGTGCGGGAGCGCCTCGGACAGGATGCGGGCCTGATCGAGCGGGCTGATGGTGGTCGCGTCGGTCATGTCTGGGGGATCTCGGCTAACGGGGCGTCGCGCCGGGTTCTATCCGATTGCCGCCCGCGGCGCAAAGCGCGGCGTCACGCCCGCCGTGGCCACAGCGCGCAGATGGCGAGCGCGAGCCAGCTCGCAATCTGCAGAGCGCCGCCGGCCGGCGCCGCAAACGGAAACAGCCGATCGCCGGTGAACTGTCGCATCGCGAGGTCGCCCGCGAACAGGGCCGGCCCCAGTACGAAGCCGATCGCCGCGATCACGCCGATGCGCCGATGAACGACGCCGCGCTCAGCCAGCGCGACCGTGCCGAGCAGGGCGCAGGCGTGGAACAGCAG
>JBARNF010001005.1:0-1710 GCA_049802835.1 Bradyrhizobium sp. | reverse complement strand
TCCTATTCGGTGCTCAATGTCGAGCTGGAGCGGGTCGGGGCCGAGGAGATCGGCCCCAAGGCGCGGGCGCAGCTCGACCTGCACGGGCCGGTGCTGAAGTTCGCGCAGATTGCCGACGGCATGGGGGTGCGATCGACCCGTGCCACCACGCCGGATGAGTTCACGGCTGCGCTGGAGCGCGCGCTGGCGACGCCGGGCCCGCATCTGATCGAGGCCGTGGTGCCGCCGGCGCTGACGGGCCTCAAGCTCAAGCTGCTGCCGCATCTGCTGGGCTCGCTCGATCGCATGCCGCTGTCGGTGGCGCGCATGCTCAAGCGCAAGATCGCGCCGTGACATGAGCACCACGCTCCAATCCGATGTGGTCATCGCCGGCGGCGGTCTTGCCGGCATCGTCACCGCGCTGGAAGCGCTGCGCGCCGGCAAGTCGGTCACGCTGGTGGACAGGGACACGCCGGAGCGGTTCGGCGGTCTGGCGCTGTGGGCCTTCGGCGGCATGGCGCTGGTCGGCACGCCGCTGCAGGCGCGCATGAAAATCCCGGATACGCCTGAGATCGCGCTGCGCGACTGGCTGCGCTTCGGCGAGCTGGACGAGGCCGATCATTGGCCGATGCAATGGGCGCGCCACTACGTCGAGCATTCGCGAGCTGATGTCTACGATTGGCTGCTCTCGCATGGCGTGACCTTCATGCCTGCGGTGAACTGGGTCGAGCGCGGGCTGCAGGGCGACGGCAATGCGCTGCCGCGCTATCACATTGTCTGGGGCACTTCGCAGCGGCTGACGCGCGTGCTCATCGAAGCCATGCGCGCCGCCGATCGTGGCGGCTGCCTCACTCTGCTGCACCGCCATCGCGTTGTCAGTCTCGATCGCACTGCCGGCACCGTGTCGGGCGTCGTTGCCGTCAACGAGGAGACCGGCGCCGAGATCCGCGTTGCGGCGCCGCTGACGGTGCTGGCGATGGGCGGCATCAACGGCAGCCATGAGGAGACCCGCGCCAACTGGGTCGAGGGCCGGCCGCTGCCGCAGACCATGCTCAACGGCGCCCATCCATTCGCCGACGGTAAGCTGCACCACCATACGGCCGATGCGCTAGGTGCGCAGATCACGCATGCCGGCGAGATGTGGAACTACGCCGCCGGCATCCCGCATCCGTTTCCGCATTTCGAGGGCCATGGCCTGTCGCTGGTGCCGTGCAAGTCGGCACTGTGGCTCAACCACGAGGGCGAGCGCATCGGGCCGGAGCCGCTGGTCACCGGATTCGACACCCACATGCTGTGCCAGCGCGTGGCCGCGCAGGAGAAGCCCTATACGTGGCATCTGCTGAACTGGCGCATCGCCGCCAAGGAGTTCGCGATCTCCGGCGCCGAGCACAATCCGCGCATCCGTGACCGGCAGATGCCGATGTTCCTCATGGAGACGCTGCTCGGCAATCACCGGCTGGTGCGGCAGATGCAGCGCGAGAGCCGGCACTTCCTGGTCGACGACACCCTGGCCGGTCTTGCCGCCAAGATGAATGCGCTGACCGGGACCGACGACGTGAAGCCTGAAGTGCTGCAGGCGACCGCCGACGCGTTCGATGCGAATTTCAAGAACGGCGACAAGCTCCATAATGACGATCAGCTGCGCCGCATCCTGCATGCGCGGCAATGGGGGCCGGACAAGCTGCGGACCTGCAAGCCGGCGCCGCTGCAGATGAGCGGGGCAGGGCCGTA
>JBARNF010001004.1:0-6524 GCA_049802835.1 Bradyrhizobium sp. | reverse complement strand
CGGTGGGCGCGATCAATGCTGCCGCGCCTCCGGCTGGCGTTGCGAGCAGGCAGGAGCCGAGCAGGCAAGAGGCGAGCAGGGCCGAGCCGGCTAGGACCGAAGCGGCCAGGGCAGAGGCCGCCCGCGCCGAGGCGAGCAGGGCTGAGGCAACCCGTGCCGACACCACCAAGCTCAAGGTCGTCGACGGCTGGGTGCTGCGCGACGTCGGTCGCGGCGGCGCGCTGATCGAGGGCCGCGGCGGTCTCTACGAGGTCTATGCCGGCGATCCGGTGCCCGGTCTCGGCAAGGTCGATGCGATCCGCAAGCAGGACGGCCGCTGGGTGGTCGTCACCACCAAGGGGCTTGTCGTGTCGCGCTGACGGCCCATCTTTTCGTGAACGATTTTGGCGAGGCGCCTCACCGCGACGTGAGGCGCCTCGTCGCACATTTGCCCGCGGCCGTCGCTTTTCGGCTATCTTCGGGCGCTAGCAGGCCGTCATCTGCGCTGTTCGTTCGGATGGAGGAAGCGGGTGTTGCGACTGTCGGTATTGGGCCTTGTGGTGCTGTGTTGCGGCTCGCTCGCGCATGCGGACGAAAGCGCGCCGATCGAGCGCGGCGCGGCCATCCTCGAGCCGTTCGCGCTGCGTGAGCTCGACAAGGGGCCGTTTGCTCTCGGCCGGATGCTCGCGGCTCCGAGCGATGCGCCGCTGACCGATGCCGCGCTGTTTGCGCTGCCGTCGATGAGCCCGGTGCGCAAGGCGCTGGAGGTCGAGTTCGACCGCTACGTCGAGAAGCACAAGGCGACGCTGCCGGACGAGAGCATCGGCGTCGGTACGTCGTATGCGTTCCAGCTATTCGACCGCGCGGTGCTGGATTCCCCCGATGCCCGCTTCGTGCTGGCCGGCATCGTCAACCGCATGGATCGTGCCTTCGTCGATCCCGCCCATTGCGGCGAGGTGCGGCTGCTGTACCGCCTGACGCGGACCACGCCGCCCGAGTCCAAGGTCGGTGACAAGGGTGGCGACAAGGGCAGCGAATTGACCTCACCGCGGCTGCCGATGACGCTCAACATCGTGCTCAAGGCACGCAGCGACGACCAGGCCAGGAACAACGCGCCCAGCTGTGCCGATATTGCCAAGCGCTGGCTGGCGACGGCCGATCTGCCGCTGACCGGACCGGAGCTGGCCGCGAGGCTGACGGCGCCCGACGGGCCGCTCCCGTTGATCAGGCCGGAGAACATCCACCGCATCGAGACCAACCTGCAGATCGCGCATGCACCGAAATCGTCGGTGCGGGATTTTCGCACCGACTACATGATGAAGGTGTTCGACTATCAGGCCGCCGCCGGCACCTTCGAGGAGGCGGTGCTGGAGGATCAGGTCGACCGCGACCGGCTGCGGGCGGATGCAGCGCTCGCGCGCGAGTTCAAGGCCTGGCTGCTGGATCCCGTGCATCTTGGCGAGCTCGACCGCGGCACCGCCGTGGTCCCTGATAGGTTCCTGGCCAAGGTGGCGGTGGCGCCGACGCCGGCCGGCTTCGTCAATTCCGATCTGCTGCCCGCCTACGGGCTGGTGCAGGGAGAAGCCAACGGACCGGCTCCGGTGTTCACCGAGGCCGACGTCGTCGGCGCGCTCGAAAAGGCGGCCGCGCAGGGCATCACGCTGCAGAACATCCAGTCCGTTGCCGGCTTCGAGCGCCGCCTGAACGATGCGAGCTGCGGCGGCTGTCATCAGACCCGCGGCATCGGCGGCTTCCACTTCCCCGGTGTCGACTGGATGGCGGAGAAGCCGTCCAATACGGTCGTGGTGCCCGGCTCGCCGCACTTCTTCGGCGATCAGGTGCGCCGCCGCGACATCCTCACCGCTTTTGCCGAAGGCCGCGCGCCGGATTTCTCGCGCGGATTCGCCAGCCGTCCGCAGCTGCGCGGCAGCGATGAGCTCGCCGGAACGGTCTACAATGACGGCTGGGGCGGGCATTGCTACGCGAGCCACGCGGAGGCCGCGGACAACGACAAGAGCTTTTCGACGTGGACCTGCGCTGCGAACCTGTCCTGTCAGACCGGGCCCGCGACGCGGTTCGGCATGTGCTTCATCGCCACGCGATAGATCAGGCCACCGCGCCGCGCGCGCGCAACGCGCGGATGGCCTCGTCGTCGAAGCCGGCGCCACGCAGGATGTCGTCGCTGTGCTCACCTACGCCGGGCGGCTTGCGCGGGGCGACCTTGCGCTGGCCATCGATCCAGATCGGGCTGTTGACCGTCAGCATCGTGTCGTTCTCGAACGGCACCAGCACCTCGTTCTCGATCATCTGCCTGTCGGTCGGGATGTCGTCGAGAATACCGACCACGCCGAACACGAGACCGCTGCCGTCCAGGACTTTGCGCCACTCGGCCAGCGGCTTGGTTGCGAACACCGCGTCGAATTCGTGGATCAGCTCGACCGAGCGGGCGTGGCGGTCCGCCTTGGTGGCGAAGCGCGGATCGTCGATCAGGTCTTCGCGGCCGAGACAGCGGGCGAGGACCGGCCACTGCTTCTCCTCGTTGAGGAGCGACAGCATGATCCAGCGGCCGTCCCGGCATTCGTAGTGGTTGGCCACCGCGTTCAGGGCGCGCTCGCGCGGCCGCCGCTCGACGAAGGTCGCGCCGCACAGCTTGGCCTGGGCCAGGACGGACGCCGCCCAGACGCCGTTCGCCATCAGATTGGAGGCGACGTGGCAGCCTTTGCCGGTCCGCTCACGCTGGTAGAGCGCGGTCACGATCGCGCCATAGAACGCCATTGCGCAGGGATGGTCGCCCATGCCGGCCACGGAGCGGGCGGGCGTCGTTGTCTCGTCGGCACGCACCAGATCCATCAGCCCAGACCGCGCCCAATAGGCATTGCTGTCGAAACCCGGCTTGTCGGCTTCTTCGCCTTTCTCGCCGTATCCGGTGAACGACGCATAAATCAGCCGCTCATTCAACGGCGCGAGCTTCTCATGGGTGAGGCCGAGCTTGGCTCGTACCGACGGCGGGAAATTGGTGATGAAAACATCCGCCTCACTGACGAGGCGCTGCAACACGGCCTGGGCTTCGGGCTTCAACAGGTCGAGCGCGATGCTACGCTTGTTGCGGGCCTCGAGATACCAGGCGTAGTTGTGCTCGCTGCGCGGATAGCCGGGCAGGTTCGGCAGGTTGCGATAGGGGTCGCCGGTGCCGGGCGGCTCGATCTTGATCACGTCGGCGCCGAAGTCCGACAGGACGGTCGCCGCGGCGGGAGCTGCGATGAAGCTTGCGCAGTCCAGCACCTTCAGGCCGTGGAAAATGCCTTGGTCGTCCATGAGCCGTCGCTCCCATTTATTGCCTTCCGCGTGCTGGAATTTGTTTTTGGCGCGGTTCGACACCCATTTGACCCAGGTCGGGCGGTCGAGGCAATGGTGCGGCGGGAGCTGAAACTACAAACAAACGTAAGATATGATCGGGAGCGGGGCACCGCTCCTGTCTTGTCGTGACCCTTCAGAACTTGCGATGGCTTGGTGAGAGGGACGGTGCGCGCCGAGAGGCCGCGACGCGGAATGGCGCTGCACGGCGTCCGCTACACTTTCAGGTTCTCGGCCGAACTCCTGCCGCGGTTGGCGATCTCGTCGTACTCGATCGTCTGGCCTTCGTTGAGAGTCGTGAGCCCTGCCTTCTGCACTGCAGAGATATGGACGAAGATGTCTTTGCCCCCGGCCGCGGGCTGAATGAAACCGTAGCCCTTGGTCGGGTTGAACCATTTGACCGTACCTTTAGCCATACGTCGCCTCCGCGGGATCAATCCAGATCGAGCCGGCGGTCCCCGCAAACCATCAGGCCCGGATTTCGAGATTACTGCGGTTGGAACAGGCTTGATAGCGCAAACAGCGGGCGGCCTTTGGCCCGAAGTGACCGATATCGTGGCGGCTTTGCGGCGTTTGAACGCCGCGCTGCCCATCGTCCCGCCGGCCACAGCTGATCCGCTGCAAACCGTTCTGCGTATGACGGCGTCGTCCGCAATCAGGTTCAACGCTCCGTCTCATGCGGCGGCACCTTCGTCCGATGACGCCGCAAGGTCGGACGCATCCGTGGCCGTTCGTACGTGGATCGGCTCGGCACGGCCGCGGATTTCCACTTCCTGCTGCGGCAGTGCGCCGGCGGCAAGTCCCGCCCGCGCACAGACGTCCTCGGAGATGATCACCTGGCAGCCGAGCGTCTTCGTCAGGTCCTGCAGCCGTGACGCCACGTTGACGGAATCGCCAAGCGCGGTGAACACCATGTGATCACGGTAGCCGATCTCGCCGACGATCACTTCGCCGCCGTGAATGCCGATGCCGAAACGGATCGGCTCGTGCAGATCATGGCTCAGGAAGCCGTTGAGCTCGGCGATGTTGGCGGCGATGTCCCGGGCTGCCTGGATGGCCTGCCTGCACGCGATATGAGGATCGACTGAGAGGCCGAACAGTGCCAGCATGCCGTCGCCGACGAACTGATTGGGTTGACCGCCATTCGTCAGGACTGCCTGTGACACCGCGCCGAGGAAACGGTTGACGATGAACACGACATCGAAGGGCAACCGCTGCTCGGCGAGGCTGGTCGATCCCCGCATGTCGACGAACAGGCTCACGAGATAGCGTTCCTGCCCGATCCCGGCCCTTGGACCGCTGTGCTCGCCTGGCGTCAGGTTCGGCATGAACAGCTGAAAGAAGGAGATGTCACCTGTGGGCCGCAGCTGGCAGGCCAGTCTGATCGAAGGATCCGCAGCGCCGACCTGGGCCAGCACGAAGGCCTCGCGCGGCGAAGGCGCCGGCAGCGCGCTGCAATCTCCGATCACCCTGATGCGACAGGTCGAACAGCGGGCGCGGCCGCCGCACGTGCTGGCATGCGGAACGTTGTTGCGCAGACTGGCCTCGAGCACGGAAAGACCCTTCGGTACCCGGATGGTCCGGCCATTGTTGTAGGACAGCGTGAGCATGCCGCCACGGCGCTCATGCAAGGTGCGAACACCTCGCGCCGTGAGCACGATCCCGATCAGGCCGAGATAGGCGATCAGGAAACTGTTCATGATGGTTTCGAGGGTCGCCTGCTCGGAAGGCGTGCCCATTTGTCTCTTCGACAGATTCTCGGCGCGCCACTCCGCTGTCGCGCTCGTCTCAATGACCTCACGGCCTCCGCGGTAGAAGCCGAGCAGGGCCAGCGCCGGGATCAGAACGGCGCAGGCGAGCAGCCCCGGCGCGATCCGCCTGTAGAATGGCTTCAGACGCAGCCAGACATGCAGGCCGATGCAGCCATGGGTCCATGACGTCAGCAGCGAAGCCGTCATCAGCCAGACGCGCCAGGACGGTCCGGTCCAATAGGAATATAGAACCTGCGGGTAGAGCTTCTCATGTCCGTAGAGGGTCTGACCGAGGCGGACGCCGGCGATATGGGCGAAGATCAGCGCCGGGATGCTCAAACCCAGGACCAGTTGCAGCGGCTCCATCGTTCTGTGGCTGAACTGTCGGCGTTGATAGAGCGCCCAGACACCGAGGCCGCCATGGACGAGAATGGCCGAATAGAAGAGCACGGCGACCGGCAGGAATTGCCAGAACCTGACGTGATAGTAGACGCCCTCGGTGAGCGCCTGCAGCGAAATGTTGCCGAGTGCATGATTGAGGAAATGACTGAGGAGATAGCTGAAGAGAATGATGCCGCAGGTGAGCCGCAGCTGCCGCACGCCGATGCCGCGACAGGCGGTTCGCAACCTCTGGGAAATCGAAATGGTCATATGGTCCGTGTCATCGTGAACCGTGATGCTAGAGATTTATTCCCTGATGGCCTAGAGGGAGGACCGCGGAGGTCGGCCGGCGATGCCGATCGCGTCGGGGAGCGTTGACTCGCCGGGCGGAGTCGGGGAAAAGCACGGCGTGACGGCCCTTTCCCCCAGCATCGACAGTCCACATCCTCGGTCCACGCGCGCCGCGTGGCTGATGGCGGCGGTCGTGATCGCGGCGATGACGATGATCCGCATCGTCTATGCGAGCGCGCTCGATCTGCGCACCGACGAGGCCTATTACTGGACCTGGTCGAAAGAGCTGCAGCTCTGTTTTCTCGATCATCCGCCCATGATCGCCTGGTTCATCCGGCTGGGAACGACGCTGTTCGGCGATACCAATCTCGGCGTTCGCTTCGCAGGTATTCTCGCGATGGGCGCATCGCAGCTGCTGCTCGCCGACATCGTCTGCCGCGTCACGCACGATGTCCGGGCGGTGATTCTCGCGGTGCTGCTGCCGGAGGCGGCGTTGTATTATGGCCTGCTGATGGCCAAGGTTGCGCCCGATATCGCAGCGATCCCGTTTGCGCTCGCGATGATCTGGGCCCTGGTCCGACTTGCCGAGAGCGGTGACGGCCGCTGGTGGCTCGCTGCCGGCCTGTTCGGGGGATTGGCACTGCTGTCGAAGTTCACGGCGGTCATGCTGTTGCCGGCAGTGGCGGCGTTCCTGCTCGTTCCCGCCTGGCGCCGCCGCTGGCTCCTCAGCCCCTATCCATGGTGCGGCGCGCTGATCGCGCTGGCGGT
>JBARNF010001003.1:0-4705 GCA_049802835.1 Bradyrhizobium sp. | reverse complement strand
GTTTGCCGCCGCCAGGCTCGGGCTGATCACGGTGCTGTTGTCGACGCGGCAGCAGACGCCGGAAATCGCCTATGTGCTGAATGATTGCGGCGCGAGGCTGCTGCTGCACGAGGCCGCATTGGCGGATCGGTTGCCGGCCGCTGCGGAGACGCCGGAGCTGGCCGGGCGCATCGCCGTCGACGATCATCCGCAGCGCTCCGGCTTCGCAGCGCTCGCCGACCACGCCGCGCACGGCGATCGGATCGCGGTGGCCGAAGAGGACACCGCGATGATCCTCTACACCTCCGGCACCACCGGCCGGCCCAAGGGCGCGATGCTCGCCCATTGCAACATCGTCCACTCCTCGATGATCTACGAGGCGTGTCTCGGGCTGACACAAGCCGACCGCTCGATCGCGGCCGTGCCGCTCGGCCACGTCACCGGTGTGGTCGCCAACATCACCAGCATGGCGCGCTGCGCCGGCACCTTGATCATCATGCCGGAGTTCAAGGCCGGCGAGTACCTGAAGCTCGCGGCGCGTGAGCGCGTGACCTACACGGTCATGGTCCCCGCGATGTACAATCTGTGCCTGCTGCAGCGCGACTTCGACAGCCATGATCTGTCGTCCTGGCGCATCGGCGGCTTCGGTGGCGCGCCGATGCCGGTCGCGACCATCGAGCGGCTGGCTGCCAAGATCCCGGGTCTGCGGCTGGTCAACGCTTATGGCTCGACCGAGACCACCTCGCCGGCGACGCTGATGCCGTCGGCGCTGACCGCCCGCCACATCGACAGCGTCGGGCTGCCGTGTCCAGGGGCCAGCATGCTGGTGATGGACGGAGACGGGCGGGAGGTGCCGCGCGGCGAGATCGGCGAGATCTGGATCGGCGGCGGCCAGGTCATCAAGGGCTACTGGAACAACCCGAAGGCCACCGCCGAGAGCTTCACCGCCGGCTATTGGCATTCCGGAGACCTCGGTTCCGTCGATGCCGACAATTTCGTCCGGGTGTTCGACCGGCAGAAGGACATGATCAACCGCGGCGGGCTGAAGATCTACTCGGCAGAGGTCGAATCGGTGCTGGCGAGCCATCCCCTGGTGGTCGAGAGCGCGATCATCGCGCGGCCGTGCCCGGTGCTCGGCGAGCGGGTGCATGCGGTGGTCGTGACCCGCGAGCCGATGAGCGCTGAGGCCTTGCGCAGCTGGTGCGCCGAGCGCGTCTCGGACTATAAGGTGCCGGAAACCTTGATCGTGACCTCGGACCCCTTGCCACGCAACGCCAACGGCAAGGTGATGAAACGGCAGTTGCGCGAAGGCTTGACGGCGTGATAGCCGGCTTTCACCACGATGGCAGAAGGTGGGAGTAACGCCTTGATTCGGCGGGGCTCGCCTTGTCACCGCCATAACGGCGCGGTATCCGCGCCCGCATGCGGGCTGGCCCCTGCGCGCGCGGCACTTCAATACCATCCGTCCTGCGGCTTGCAGCGGATCTCACGGGATGTCCTCAAGTGTCTGAATTTATTGATGAAGTAGACGAGGAGGTCCGCCGGGAACAGCTCAAGAAGCTGTGGGACCGCTACTCGCTCTATATCATTGCGATCGCGGTGCTGATCATCGCCGGCGTGGGCGGCTGGCGCGGCTACGAATATCTCGAGGCCAAGAAGGCGTCGGAGGCGGGTGTCGCTTTCAACAAGGCCATTGAGCTGTCTGAGCAGAACAAGCGCGCGGAAGCGGAAAAGGCCTTTGCCGAGGTCGCGGCGACGGCGCCGTCCGGCTACCGCATGTTGGCCCGGTTCCATCAGGCTGCCGAGGCGGCGGTGCGTGACAAGGCTGCGGCGGTCAAACTTTATGACGAACTCGCGGCCGACCGCAGCATCGGCGCAGAGCAGCAGTCGATGGCGCGGTTGCGCGCGGCCGGGCTCCTGGTCGATACAGCTCCCTACGCGGACCTCAAGCCGCGGCTCGAGGGCGAAACGGCGCCCGGAGCGCCCTTCCGTCACGCTGCCCGCGAATTGCTGGCGCTGTCGGCCTGGCGGGGCAACGATGCCGCAGCAGCCCGTCAATGGCTCGACATGATTGCGCTGGATGGTGAGACCCCGCCGGGCCTGCGCTCGCGCGCCGAGGCGCTGCAGGCGCTGCTGCCTGCCGCGGCCAAGAGCTGATTCACAAGAGCTGATTCAAGAGCAGACCGCGAACGACCTGACGGCGAAATTGACCCTGATCGGAACGACGACCATGCGCCGCCCCCAACGTCTCATCGCCCTGACCATCCTCGTCGCGCTGTCCGGCGCGCTCGGCGGCTGCGCCGGTGGCGGTTTCGACCCGTCGGACCTGCTCGATTTCCTCGACACCAAGAAGAAACTGCCGGGGGATCGCAAGCCGGTATTCCCGCAAGGCGTGCCCGGCCTGGAGCAGGGCGTGCCGAAGGACATGTATAAGGGCGCGCAGCAGCAGAACGTCGATCCCGGAGCGCAGGCCGCCGCGCCGCCGCCGGCGCCTCCGATGGAGGAGCCCAAGGGCAAGAAGGGCGCCAAGGGCCGGCAGCAGGCCGCGGCGCCGAGCACGATGCCGACCGATCCGCAGGACGGCGAAGCCGCCGCGGTCGAGGAGGGGGCCGGAGCCGTTCCGCCGGCGCCGAAGCCCAAGAAGATCGTGCGGCGCCGGACCACCGCTCCGCCGGCGGATGACGCGGATCAGCCGGTCCGGCAATCCGGCGGCCAATTCCAGGCCCCGGTTCCGAGCGGTTCGTTCAACCGTTAATCTCAGCCACGGATCGGCCGAGCGTTCGTTTCGGTTTTGCGGCGGGATGCGCTACAGCTGCGCGCTCACGCGCACGGATCATCATGCCCTTCACCATCGCCATCATCGGCCGGCCCAATGTCGGCAAATCGACCCTGTTCAACCGCCTGGTTGGGCAGAAGCTGGCGCTCGTCGATGACATGCCCGGCGTCACCCGCGACCGCCGCGAGGGCGAGGCACGGCTCGCCGATCTCAACTTTACCATCATCGATACCGCCGGCCTCGACGACGGCCCGAAGGGCTCGCTGACGGCACGCATGCAGGAGCAGACGGAGACCGCGATCGCGCTCGCCGACGCGCTGTTCTTCGTGATCGATGCCCGCGTCGGCCTGACGCCGGCCGATCGCACCTTTGCGGATTTCGCCCGCCGCGCCAACAAGCCGGTGCTGCTGCTCGCCAACAAGAGCGAAGGCAAGCATGGCGAGCTCGGCGCCATGGAGTCCTACGCGCTCGGCCTCGGTGATCCGATCCAGATCTCGGCCGAGCACGGCGAGGGCATGGGCGAGCTCTATGACGCCGTCAGCCTTCTCGTTCCCCCGTCCCAGGACGACGACGAGGACGAGCGTGAGGAGACCGACGAGGAGCGCGCCGCACGCCCGATCCGCGTTGCCATCGTCGGCCGCCCCAACGCCGGCAAGTCGACCCTGATCAATCATCTCCTCGGCGAGGAGCGCCTCTTGACCAGCCCCGAGGCCGGCACGACGCGCGACTCGATCGCGGTCGAGATCGAATGGAAGGGCCGCGGCTTCCGCGTCTTCGACACCGCCGGCCTGCGCCGGCGCTCGCGCATCGAGGAGAAGCTGGAGAAGCTGTCGGTTGCCGACACGCTGCGCGCGGTGCGCTTCGCCGAAGTGGTCGTGTTGATGATGGACGCGCAGAACCGCTTCGAGGAGCAGGACCTGCGGATCGCCGATCTGATCGAGCGCGAGGGCCGCGCGCTGGTCATCGCGGTCAACAAATGGGATCTGATGGACGGCCAGCCCGGCCAGATCTCGCTGCTGCGCAGGGATGCCGACCATTGGCTGCCGCAGGTCGCGGGCGCCCCGATCGTGGCGGTGTCGGGCCTGATGGGCGAGGGCATCGACCGGCTGATGCAGGCCATCGTCGACTCCTATGCGGTCTGGAACAAGCGCGTGTCGACCGCCGCGTTGAACCGCTGGTTCGAGGAGGCCATCGCCAACAACCCGCCGCCCGCGGTGTCCGGCCGCCGCCTCAAGCTGAACTACATCACCCAGACCAAGGCGCGGCCGCCGAGCTTCGTGCTGTTCTGCTCGCGTGCCGATGCGATCCCGCAATCGTACTTGCGCTATCTCACCAATTCGATGCGCGAAGCCTTCGAGCTGCCGGGCACGCCGGTGCGCATCACCTTGCGCGAGAAGGCCAATCCGTTCGCGCACAAGCGCAAGCGGCCGAACTGATCAGTTGCATCAGCGGAAGCCGTCGGCATCATGGAAGCAAGTCCGCCGCCCGTTTCGACCGCCGATGCGCCGGCCCCGCGCCGCGGCGCTGTCGCGTTCATCTTCGTCACCATCCTGCTCGACATGCTCGCGCTCGGGCTGATCATGCCGATCCTGCCCAAGCTGATCGAAAGCTTCGTCGGCAACGACACGGCGCAGGCGGCGCGCATCTTCGGCCTGTTCGGGACGGCCTGGGCGCTGATGCAGTTCGTGTTCTCGCCGGTGCTCGGCAGCCTGTCGGATCGTTTCGGCCGGCGCCCGGTGATCCTGCTGTCGAACTTCGGCCTGGCCGCGGACTACGTGCTGATGGCGCTGGCGCCGTCGCTTGCCTGGCTGTTCGTCGGGCGGCTGATCTCCGGCGTCACCTCGGCGAGCATCTCCACGGCGTTCGCCTACATCTCCGACCTGACGCCGCCCGACCGGCGCGCGGCGGTCTTCGGGCGCATCGGCGCGGCGTTCGGCGCGGGCTTCGTGC
>JBARNF010001002.1:0-3139 GCA_049802835.1 Bradyrhizobium sp. | reverse complement strand
CACGCATCGACCGAAAATGCGCTTGAAGCACGCTTGGTTTACGGACCTGTTTGCTTGGCGACTCAACGGCCCCCTCGAAATCAATCTTGATTTTGTCAACATCGGCGATAGCGACGCGCTCGTTACATGGGTCAACTACCAAAGCATTTTGCTCCTGAATGGAGAGCGCCTGCCCCAACGGCCGCCATATGATGAAATTCCGCCGTCTGGAATCCGAATAACTCGTTTTCCCACAAATAGCAGGGTGCGCAGCGGCATTACTTTGCCAAGAACTGTATGCGATGGAATACTGAATGAGCAGGAGGTTCACGATATTCTTTGGGGGGATCGTATCCTGTACTTGATTGGAACGATTGAATACTGGGATTCCGAGTTGAAGTTCTTGCGTCAAACTGCCTTCTGCCGCCGCTTGATTTACAACAATACTCCACCAGCCGACCTTGGTGATGCCGGACGGTTCGTGGCGATAAGAGACCCCGATTACGAATATGAAGACTGACACTGCGCCGGCCTGTCTCAGCCACCGTAGTCAAGTCAGAGTACACCGCCATTGCGAGGAGCGAAGCGACGAACCAATCCAGACTGTCGCAGCGGAGGCGGTCTGGATTGCTTCGCTGCGCTCGCAACGGGGGGGGGCGGGGTCGGCATCATGCTCGACCCTATCGAGATTCCGGCTGCGGCCGCTGGCGACCGCCCCGGAGTGACGGCTTGCCTCAATGCATCTCCACCGTCGCCTTCTTGGCGAGGTGCTCGCCGAGGAAGCGGGCGTCCCAGTTGGTCATGCGCACGCAGCCATGCGACTCGGACTTGCCGACCTTGGAGGGTTCGGCGGTGCCGTGAATGCCGTAGCCGTTGCCGATCGACAGCCCGATCCAGTAGGAGCCGACCGGATTGTTCGGACCCGGCTTGATCGTGAACGGCATCGAAGACTTGACGCCGTGGAATTCGTAGTCGGGGTTGTAGCGGTAGGTCGGGTCGGGATCGCGCGAGGTGACCTTGAAGCTGCCCTCAGGGGTCGGCTTCTCGTCGCTGCCGACCGTCGCCGGGAAGAACGCCACGAAATGGTTGTCCTTGTCGAAGGCCTGCACCGTGCCCTCGTCCTTGTTGACGGCGAGCCTGGTGATCTGCGCGAGCTTCAGCTTGGACTGATCCTTCTTGTCCTTGGACTCCGCCTTCAACTCCGCCTTGGATTTTTCCCTGCGGCCGTCCTTGGCATTCTCAGGGAGCGCGACGACATTGGCGACGAAGATCTCCTCGTCGGCCTTGTCGAAAGCCTTGCCGGGGTTGAGCGCGCTGAGCAGATCCTCGCTCATGTGGAACTTCTCCGCCAGCGCCTCGCGCGGCGTCGCATAGCCGATGGCCGGAAGGTCCTTCATCGCCTCCAGCTTCTTCGGCACCGGATTGAGGAAGGATCCCTTCACGTCCTGCTTCGTGATCCTGTAGGCGACGATCGCCGGCTCCTGGTCCTGCTGCGTCAGCGCGGCCCAGAGCTCCGAGGTCAGCTTTGCGCCGCTCTTCAGTCCCTTGGCGGCGGCGAAGGCGGCCAGCGCCTTCTGGGCGTTGTCGCCGAAGCGGCCGTCGATCTCGCCCGGCGAGACGTGGGCGCGGTCGAGCAGAACCTGGGCGCGGATCGCCACCGGGTCCGTCTTGTCCTCGGCCGGCGGCCGCTTGCGCAGCTCGGCAGTGTTGACGGCATCCGCCGTGAGCTCGGCGGCCTGCGCCGGAAACACCAGCACGGTCGAGAGCAGAAGCGGTATCCAGAGCCGAAGCATGATCGTGATCCCAATTCGAGGATGTCGCGGGTTCGGGAAGCACAACGTGGCGACAGGGCATAAGTTCGGCCGACGCGGGGCGATCGGCGCTGAACGTCGCGAGGCTCTGGCGCGACTATGCAAGATGCGGGGTCATCTGGCCCGGCGGTCGCGCGTCTGCTATCTCGACGAGGGCCGTTCAATGAATGCGTCGTCGAGGATCGGTTTCGCATGGGACATTCCGGACTTGCTTTGAGGGGACTTGCTTTGAGGGGACTTGCCGTCAGGGCGCGCCAGCTGGCGCTGGTCGCCGCAAGCCTCACGGCGCTGCCGCAAGCAGCTTCCGCAGCCGACAGTCCCGGCGCGCCCAAGGGCGCCGCGGTCAGCGTGCTCAAGGCCACCAAAGCCTGCTTCGACAACACCGTCGAGGTGTCCGGCATGGTGCTGGCGCGCGACGAGACCGCGGTCAGGCCCGACCGGCCCGGACTGAAGGTCGCGGAGGTGATGGTCGACGCCGGCAACACCGTCACGGCCGGACAGAACCTGGCGCGGCTGACGCCGCCCGAAGGCGGCGCGATCATGATCCAGGCGCCGGTCGCCGGCACCATCCTGTCGTCGAGCGCCGCCATCGGCGCCTTCGCCTCGGGCCGCGGCGAGGCGCTGTTCTCGATCATGGCGCGCAACGAATATGATCTCGTCGGCCTGGTGCCGAGCGCGCAGCTCAGCAAGCTCGCGGTCAATCAGACTGCGCGGATCCGCATCGTCGGCGCCGGCGAGGTCGACGGCAAGATCCGCCGCGTCGCGCCGACGGTCGAGCCGAACAGCCAGCTCGGCCAGACCTTCATCGGCATCAACGGCACGATGAGACTGCTGGTGAATTCGTTCGGCCGCGCCGTGATCAAGATCGGTCAGAGCTGCGGCGTCGCGGTGCCGCTGACCGCCGTGCTGTACGATCCCGACGGCACCGTGGTGCAGGTGGTGCGCGCCCAGCGCGTCGAGACCAAGCGGGTCGAGATCGGCCTGATGGCCGGCGGCCAGGTCGAAATCCGCGACGGCCTCAGCGAGGGCGACGTCGTGGTCGCCCGCGCCGGCGCATTGCTGCGCGAGGGCGATCCGGTGCGGCCGGTGATGGCGAGCAACTGACGGCGGCGAAGTCGCAAGGCTGATGTGTCCGCGGCCCACCCTCCCCTGGTGGGGGTGGGTCGCCGCGCGGGGCGTCAGCTACGTGGGGCGGGGTGGGGTGAAGCCACGGCGACGGTGGTTGTGGAGAGATCACCCCACCCCGCCTCACGTCTCGCTTCGCTCGCCGTGAGGCGACCCTCCCCCTCCAGGGGAGGGTGGGAGGCCGCCGATATGGCGGAGCATCTCAGGAGCGGGCGGGACGAAGC
>JBARNF010001001.1:0-3246 GCA_049802835.1 Bradyrhizobium sp. | reverse complement strand
ACCTATGCGACGCATCCCGCCGAAATTAACGCTCGACCTTCACACCGACGACAGCAACGTTGCCTAAAGCGGTAGAGCACCGGATAACATCGACATTGAAATAATGATTGCGTGACATGGCAGATTTTCGTCTCATCTGGATCTTTATCGTTCGTCTGACCAGGACGAAGGAGCGCATTGGCCAATTGGGCCAATCGCATCATTCCCTCGGCGATCGAGCTTTCCGTTCCGACATCGTGTACTTCGAGCAGCAAGCATGAAGACGGGCGCCCGCAAAGGACACTCCTACGATCCGGATGTCGTGGACGAAGGTGATTTGTCGTCATCTCTGGCCGACCTGACGCGTCCACCCCGTCTTCGCGGCCAACTGGTTCTCGCAACCGGAAGGCTCACGGGATGGCTGCTCGATGCTCGGGCGCCCTTGTCTGGGTTGGACATCAGTCTGACTGCCGATGGGAAAACGATTGCGACCGCCGTTACATCCAAGCGCACGCGCCGACCGTTGGCCATAGACCCGCGCCATTTCGAGGCCCTGCTCACTTGGACGAGCGATATATCGAGAGCCAAACTGATCGCAGTGCATGTGGTTTGCCCAGATGGGGAGCGCTATGAGCTTTTTATTGGTGGCACACCGATTGGTGAGGATGGCAATGAGGCTGACGCTGACATGCCAGCGGCCGGGGTGCAGCAGCTTGCTTTTGGCGGATCTCCAACGAGCTCGGCGCCTGCCCCAACCGCGGCCGAGAATGTCGCGACCGTAGAGTCTGCGGCCGACAGCGCGGTTCGCTCTTCGGCAGCGCCCGCTGCTCATCTGTCGCAACCCGACGTCGTTGAACCGAAGTCGAGGGCGTCCTCGGATGTTCCAAAGGATATCAACCGTGAAAAGGCTGAAGATGTAGTTTCGCCGCTGCCCGCTCCGGATCAAGGCGCGGCCAAAGCGCCAAGACATGAACGTCGTACGGCCGTCCGCGCCTATGTCGACGCGCTTCAGCCCAATCTGATTAGCGGCTGGGCCTGGGACGAAGCTGATCCGAGTGGCGAAGTTGAGATTTTCGCGTTCGCGAAGCAGGTCTTGGTTGCGCAAGGTATTGCTCGCAATATGCGCCAGGATCTCAAGGACGCAGGCGTTGGCACAGGCAAATATGGCTTTGTCCTTAATCTGCCTTCTTGCAACGTTCGCGAAGTGTCCTTGCAGGCCAAGCGCAACGGCGAAATCCTTCCCGTCACGATTCCTGCCGAGCTGCTGGCCGCTGCACCTGCAGCTACCGCTCGGGTTCCTGCGGTCAGTCCCACGGGTAAGCCAAGCTTTGAAGGCCATGTCGATCGACTGACCCGCTGGGGCGCCGTCGGTTGGGCCTGGTTGCCGCAATATCCGAATGAGGCTGCAATTGTTGAGGCTGTCCATGGCGGTTCGGTGATCGGACGGACAATTGCCAATCGGATGCGAGAGGATCTCGCCGCGCACGGGAAGGGCACAGGCAAATACGGCTTTGAGCTCTCGTTCGATGCTCCAGTTGAAGACGATGTCGTCCCTGAGTTCAGGATCCTGGAGCCGTCCGCGGGACTGCTCCCCAACGAGAGTCCACTTCCGCCTCGCTCCGAGAGCGAACGCAAGATTCAAGGTCGCGGCAGCATCGACGATCTCTATGCGGAGCAGGCGAAGTTTACGTCTGCGGGAGACGCATTCGAAGAATTCGACTCATCGATTCTTGAGCGCGCGGACCATTCGTCTCTGGATATCATTGCGTACTATCTGCCGCAATTCCACGCCATCAAGGAGAACGACAGGTTTTGGGGGAAGGGCTTTACTGAGTGGCGCCAGCTCGGTCGCGGTCTGCCTCGCTATCGTGGACATTACCAGCCGCGGACTCCGCGAGATCTTGGTTTTTACACGCTGACGGACATCGAGCCGATCACACGCCAGGCCGCTCTTGCGAAGGCCGCGGGCGTCAACGTATTTGGATTTTACTACTACTGGTTCAATCGGACGCGGGTTCTGGACGAGCCGGTTGAAGTGTTCCTGCGTTCCGGCGTCGAGATGAAGTTCATGCTCATTTGGGCGAACGAAAACTGGACGCGGACATGGGATGGTTCAGAGTCGGCGGTTCTGCTGAAGCAGGACTACAGCGAGGCAGACGAAAGGGCGTTGATTGCGGATTGGGTACGGCATTTCCAGGATCGCCGGTACTACACAATCGACGGCCGGCCCTTGTTCGTCATTTACAATCCACGGCTCATTCCTGATCCGCAGAAGACCATCGCCCGTTGGCGCCGGATTCTGGAGACCGAGCACGACTTGAATCCCTTGATTTTCATGTCGCAGACCTTCGGTATGAGGGACCCCAGAGTGTTTGGACTGGACGGCGCGATTGAGTTTCCACCGCACAAGCTGTCCGATACGCTCCCGGGCCGCCCGTTGCCCGACGCTTACTCGCCCGACTTTGCCGGTCGCGTGATCGAGTATGACGACTTCGTCCGGGTCTCGCTGGAGGAGAAGGAACTCCCGTATGACCTGATCAAGACGGCCGTTCCGAGCTGGGACAACGAGTCGAGGCGCCCGAACCGCGGATTCTCGCTCGAGCTTTCGACGCCCAAGAAATTCGAAGCGTGGATGACGGGGCTGGCCGATCGTGCTCTCACGGGTCGGAAGATCGGCGGAAGAAACGGCCGATCCATCGTCGCAGTCAACGCCTGGAACGAATGGGCCGAAGGCGCATACCTGGAGCCTGACGTCCATTTCGGGGCTGCGTATCTCAATGCAGCCGCGCGAGCGATCCGCACCGCCGTTGGCAATGCCTCCGCGAGCATATCTGCTCAGGCGGCCGAGCCGACCCCGTCCGTGAGCGTGATCTTCCCGAATTACAATCACGCCAAGTTCCTGCCGGAGCGTATCGGCTCTGTGCTCAATCAGACGCTGAAGCCCGCGGAGATCATCTTTCTCGATGACTGCTCATCGGACGACAGCATCGAGGTCGCGCGGAGCCTGCTCGAAAAATCCCACATTCCATACAAGATCATTCCCAACAAGAAGAACTCCGGGAATGTCTTCAAACAGTGGATGAAAGGTCTGAGCGAGGCGAAGTTCGATTTGGTCTGGATTGCCGAGACGGATGATAGCGTCGACCAGAAGTTTCTCGAATGCCTCGCGCCGCTCCTTCGGCGCGAGGACGTGTTGGCTGCGTTCGGCAAGATTTCGTTCATTGATGGCTCCGGCAAGAAGTCGAATGACCTCGCAGGATACTTCGA
>JBARNF010001000.1:0-5321 GCA_049802835.1 Bradyrhizobium sp. | reverse complement strand
GCAGCGACGCCGCCGCTGCAGCCCCTGCCGCGCCCGCGGCTCCGGCCGCACCTGTCGCCGAAGCGAAGCCCGCGAAGGAGACCAAGTCCGCCGCCAAGGAGGCCGCCCCTGCCGCGGCGCCGAGCGGCCCCGCGGTGTATCCGAATGCGGTCGATCCGAAATACGCCAAGGAGACCGCCGGCAAGGCGCGGATGCACACCTGCGTCGACCAGTACAATGCCAACAAGGCCGCCAACGCCAATGGCGGCATGAAGTGGATCCAGAAGGGCGGCGGTTACTACAGCGAGTGCACCAAGAAGCTGAAGGGCGCCGCTTGAGCGGGGCCTGACGAGAACATGACCGGCGGCCGGATGCGTAATGCGACCGGCCGCCGCCATGACGCCGGTGCATTGCGCGCCGATGTCCGGCACGGAGCGGCTCGACCGGAGTCTGCTCGCCAGCGTCGCGCTGCCATCAGTGCGGGGGGGGGCGATCACGCTGTTGGTTCCGTGATTTTGGGGCTTGCCTTCCCGCTGCCGAAATGAACCTGCTGCCGCGATGATTTCTGCTATCCAAGGCGTGCTCGGCGTGTTGTGCGGCGCGATGGTCGGGTTTTCCCTCGGCCTCGTCGGCGGCGGCGGCTCGGTGCTCGCGGTGCCGTTGATGGTCTATGTGGTCGGCGTGCCGGAGCCGCACATTGCGATCGGCTCGAGCGCGATTGCGGTCGCCACCAATGCCGCGCTCAATCTCGTCAACCATGCCCGCGGCGGCACGGTGATCTGGCCGATCGCGGCGCTGTTCGCGGCGGCCGGTATCGCCGGCGCCTTTGCAGGCTCGCTGCTCGGCAAGATGGTCGACGGCCAGAAGCTGCTGGCGCTGTTCGCGCTGGTGATGATGGTCATCGCCATGCTGATGCTGAAGACACGCGCGCGGATCGGCATCCCCGACGTCAAGATGAGCATGGCCAATCTGCCGGCCATCGCAGGTTTCGGCCTCGCCACGGGCACCCTGTCCGGCTTCTTCGGCATCGGCGGCGGCTTTCTGATCGTGCCAGCCCTGATGGCCGCGACCGGCATGCCGATCATGAACGCGGTGAGCTCGTCGCTCGTGGCGGTGACGGCCTTCGGTCTCACCACCGCGTCCAGCTATGCTTGGTCGGGGCTCGTGGCCTGGGATCTCGCCGGGCTGTTCATCGCGGGCGGGATCGCCGGAGGTCTTGCCGGCACGCGCCTGGCGCGCCATCTCTCGGAACGGCGTGGTGCATTGAACGTGGTCTTTTCGGTCGTGATTGCCGCGGTGGCGCTGTATATGCTGGCACGAAGCCTGCTGCAGATCTGGAGCTGACCGTGCGATCGGAGACATGATGAAGCGCAGTACCCCGGGCGACGTGGTCGCAGCTTTCGGCCGGCGCAGCTTTCTGACCCTTGTTGGCGCGGGCGCGGCCGGCCTGTCGTTGTGGCCCCGCGCGAGCCGCGCGGAGGATGTCGAAGAGCCCGACGAAGGCTCGGTGCTGCGCGATCCGGATGCGCCCGTGCTCGGCAATGCAACGGGCGACATCGCGATCGTCGAATGGTTCGACTACAATTGTCCGTATTGCCGCAAGCTCGATCCCGAGCTGCAGCAGGTGGTGCACGACGACGGCAAGGTGCGCTGGGTGCTGAAGGAGTGGCCGATCTTAGGGCCAGTGTCGGTGGTCGCGGCGCGGATGGCGCTGGCCTGCAAGTATCAGGACAAATACGCGAAAGCGCATGACGCGCTGATCGGCACCAGCTCGAAGCTCACCGAGCCGCGCATCGACGAGCTGCTCGCGGAGGCAGGCATCGACGTCGACCGCGCCAAGCGCGATCTCGCCGCCAATGCCAAGGCCATCGATGCCATGCTGGCGCGCAACGACAGGCAGGCGCGCGGCCTGAGCTTCCGCGGCACGCCATCCTTCATCGTCGGCAAGTTCAGGGTGCCCGGCGTTCTCACCATGGCCCAGTTCGAGCAGGTGATTGCCGATGCACGCAAGGCAAGGGCGGCCAAATAGGCGTCGCCGAACAGGCACCTCAAACAGGCTACTTCTCAAACAGGCTACTTCAAATAGGCCATGCGAAAGGCGCCTCGACACGCGTTCGAGGCGCCTTCAAAAGCGTCAGCGAGGCGTCCGTCATTTCGACGAGATACGAACCCAGTCGTCATGCGCACGGGTCTTGAGCGAATTCCAGCTCTCCGCCGCAACGTCCCAGTTCACGATGGTCCGGCGCGTCTGCGCGGTCGGCCCGTTGGCGACCTCGGAGGTCTGCATCGAGTCATGGACGTAGACGCCGAGCCCCAGGATCAGCGCGCCCAGGATCATTCCTACGAAGGTCCGCATGGTCAGGTTCTCCAGTGTGACGGCCGACAACGCCGCCGTCGAAGCTTGGTTCCGCAGGTCCTGCGGACGGCTCAACCGGGAGCACACACCTCAACTGCGTGATTTTTCGGGCCGCGATTCTGGCGCCGCGGTGACGAGATTGAGCGCTTTCAACTCGTCGAGCTTGAACGTGAACAGCTGGTCATGCGGCGTTTCCATCGCGTGCACCCAGACCTTGAGATCGACCCCCATCTCTGCGAGATGACGCTGGCAGCGCGCCGAGATGTTCTGGGCGAGGCTCATGTCGTTGCCAGACCTGACGGCAGTGGCGGTGGTCGGGGCCGCGGCAATCTGATGCACGCCGATCGTCGCCCGGTCGCCGGCCCGCCGCTCGACACCGCCGGCGAACACCAGCGGACACGACGAGGCACAGTATTTTCCCGCTTCCACCTCGGTGGCGAATTTTCGCGCACGAATCAGCCGGCCCATGGCCAAAGCGTCGGCGACCGAGCCGCCCGGCGAATTCAGCACGATCGTCTTGACGTATTCGCCGTGCCGTTCGACTTCGTCGGCGAAGGCGCGCGCGCTGCCGGGCGTGATCGTGCCGGTCGCGAACATCCGCGCGCCGCTGCGCAGCTCGAATTGAATCGGCTTCTGCAAGGCGCGGTCCCCCTGCGGCAGCGGCATCAACCGCTTCAGCAGCGGCGCCAGCACCGAAGGCGGCTCGGCCGGTAGATCCGGCTGCTCGCGCTGAATGTCGAGCTGAGGCGGGGCCGCATCGGATGCGGCAGGTGGAGCATTCAGCTCGACGAGGTCGGCCACGAGGACCGCGACCGTAACGACGAGGATCGTGCGGAAAACCCAGCGCAGGATGCTCTCGTCCGGATTGTCGGCGAGCCAGGAACGGAAACGCCCGCGCAAAGCCACTGCCACGGCCACTACTTTCCGATTCGTGCCGATGAGAGCGAGGTGACGTTCTCGTCCGCAACGCTCGACGCCGCAGGCGCCGGCTGGGGCTCGACGGGCGCGGAAGGCACGTCGCCATGGGTCCTTGCAGGCGTACGCGTCTCCGCGGCGCGCCTGGCGTCCTCGACCTCGCGTGCGATCTGCAGCGCAGTGACGAGGTCGCTCGCCGTCAGGTTGGAGGCGCTCACGGCCGGCAAGCCCTCGCGGCGGATCGCGGCATGGACGACGCACAGGATCAGCACGAGCACCGCCGGCATCAGGTCGATGGAGATCGCGCCCGCCCAGCTCGGGATGAAGTCGCCGGCGTAGCGCAGCACGGCCTCTGCCGGCGACAGCGTCTGGAAGCGCGTCGGCTCGATATGGGGCATTGCGAGAATCTTGTCGGCGGCGTCGGCGAGCGAGGCGGCCTGTGTCGCGATCGCGCTTTCGACCTTGCCCATCACGGCCGTCTGGCGCTCGGCCAGATCGCCGCTGCGGCCGCCCGCGGCGGGTGCGATGAAGCCGGCCGAGAGCGAGGTCGCGGCGCGCTTCACCGCAGGCGCCACCGAGGTCTGCTGCAGATTGGCGATCACGCCCATCAGGTTCAGCGACTCCGTCGCGAACGCGTCACTGCGCGCGGCGATCGGGCCGCGGTCGGAGATCAGCTCGCGCATCTTGGCGAGGCTCTTGCCGCCTTGCTCATAGAGCGCAGAGACGCGCTTGCCGGACTCCTGGACCTGCTGTCCCAGGCCGTCGAGCTGCGTGGACATCTGGCTGAGGAGCTGGACGACGGTCCCCGATCCCGACGTTCCCGTCAGCGATCCCGCACGTTCGGCCTCCGCGAGCTTGGCGAAGCGGGTGGAGGCGAGCTGAATATCGGGCAGCAGACTCTGTGCGGCAATCGCGTGCGAATTCGCGGTGTCGAGATCGCGCGTGTAGTTCTGCACCGTGATCGCAAGATGTTGCTGGATGGCGGCGGCGCCGGCGAGCGCCGATGCGTTCAGCCAGGATGACATGGCGACGATCATCAGCGAGCCGAGCAGCATGCAGCCGGCCATCAGCAGACGGCCGATGGTGCCGGTGACGTGCGGCATGAACTGCATCATGAACACCCAGAAGGCGTAGATGCCGACCGAAACCGCGACCGAATAGATCACGGCGGCGAAGAACACCGTGGTCGGGCTGCCGTTGAGCAGCTCGCGAACGCCGAGATAGGTGTAGACGCCGGCAGCGAGCGCCAGGATGGCGGTCGTGAGCTTGAGCGTGACTTCGAGGCGGGTCACGCCATGCGCGAGCAGAACGGAGGTCGGACGGGCAGACGAAACTTGCGCGGCGGGCGCGGCAGGCGAGAGCATGAACGGTCCTTCGGCGGCATCATGACCGCCCTGAGCAGCGCCCCCGCTGTTTGGCCAAGCGGTTATCAATGCGGAGAAAATCGGACGAGATTATGTCGGCGGCCTTACCGGTCGGTGATGTCGTCCGGTGCGTCCTGCGCAAGCCGGCCGATCATTTCATCAGCCAGCGCAACAGCTCCACATTCACCTCGCGCGGATAGCAATGGCTGAGATCGTCGATCTCCCGGTAGACGACATTGGCGCCCGATTTGGCCAGCGCATCGGATGTGTGCCGCGCGATCTCGACCGGGAACATCCAGTCGAGCCGGCCGTGCACGATCTGGATCGGCAGTCCACGCAGGCGGTCGCGGTCGGCGATCTCAGCCATCAGCGGATGGAAGGTCGCGGCGACCGGCGCGAGATGGGTGAACGGCGAGCCGCGCTCCAGCCCGCTGACATAGCAGAAGGTGCCGCCGTCGCTCATTCCTGTCAGCAGCATCCGCGCCGGATCGATGGCGACGCGGCTGCGGACGAGGTCGAGGATGCGCACGAGGTTCGGCGTGTCGGCGTCCTCCCCCATCAGGGCCCAGGTCGGTCCCGTCGCGGTCGGCGCGACCAGGATGGCGCCGAGACTGCGGGCGGCGCGCAGCCAGCTCCACAGGAAGTCGCGCCCGTTGCCGCTGCCGCCGTGCAGCGCCATGACCAGCGGCCAGGCGCGATCGGCCGTG
>JBARNF010000999.1:0-2914 GCA_049802835.1 Bradyrhizobium sp. | reverse complement strand
GCGCTGCAGGAGCGCGAGGCAGAGCTCGCGCGCATCCAGCGCATCGGGCGGGTCGGCGGCGTCGAGGTCGACCTGCGCGACGGATTTCGCAACCGCCGTTCGCCGGAATACCTCATCATTCACGGGCTGCCGCCGGAGGCCGTCCATGAGACCCATGAGGACTGGGTCAGGCGTGTGCATCCCGACGATCGCGCCAAGGCTGAGCGGGACTTCATCGCGGCGGTGAAGAGCAGCCAAGAGGACTACACGACCGAATACCGCATCATCCGGCCCAATGACGGCGAGACCAGATGGGTCCGCGTCATCGCCCGTATCGAGCGTGACTGGAGCGGCCGCGCGATCCGGCTGGTCGGCGCCCACATCGACGTCACCGACCAGATGCTTGCGCAGGCGAAGTTGCGCGAGAGCGAGGAGCGCTTCCGGCTGATCGCCGACAGCGCGCCGGTGCCGATCTGGGTGACCAAGCTCGACCGCACCCGATCCTTCGCCAACCGCGCCTATGTCGATTTTGTCGGCCTGCCATACGAGGCAGCGCTCGCCTATGACTGGCGCAAGGCCCTGCATCCCGACGACCTGCCGCGGATCCTCGGGGATCAGCAGGCGGGCGAGTCCTCGCTCGCGCCATTCGTCCTCGAAGCGCGCTACCGCCGCGCAGACGGACAGTGGCGCTGGCTGCGCTCGGAATCGCAGCCGCGTTGGGACGCCAACGGCGAGCATGTCGGCTTCATCGGCGTTGCTCACGACGTCACCGCCGCCAAGCAGGCCGAAATCGAACTGCGCCGCATCAACGAGACCCTCGAGGAACGCATCAGGGAGCGCACGGCGCAACTCGAAGAGAACGAGGCGCGCATGCGCGCAATCTTCGAGACCAGCAACCAGTACCAGGGCATCCTGGACATCGATGGCCGCGTTACCCATGCCAACCGCATCGCGCTCGCTGGCATGCGCGCCGGCGAGATCGACGTCATCGGCCAGCCACTGTGGGATGCGCCGTGGTTCGCACACACGCCCGGCGCTACCGAAATGCTCCGCCAGGCATTTGTGCGCGTGCTCGCCGGGGAAAGCTTTCGCACCGAGATGCGGCTCGATTTCGCCAACGGTGAGCGTCATTTCGAGCTGTCGATGCGCCCCTTGTTCAACCAGCACGAGGCGATCACGGGCGCGGTCGCCGAAGCCGTCGACGTCACCGAGCGCATCCAAGGCGAAGATCTGCTGCGTCAGTCGCAGAAGATGGAAGCGGTGGGCCAACTCACCGGCGGCGTCGCGCACGACTTCAACAATCTGCTCACGATCATCCGCTCGGCCACCGACTTCCTGCGCCGCCGCGATCTGCCCGAAGAACGCCGCAGGCGCTATGTCGATGCGATCTCCGAGACCGTCGAGCGCGCCTCGAAGCTGACCGCGCAGCTCTTGGCTTTCGCGCGGCGGCAACCGCTGATGCCGCAGGTGTTCAATGTCGGCGAGCAGGTCGAGAGCGTCGTGCAGCTCATCCGTCCTCTGGTCGGCAGCCGCATCCAGATCGAGCTGGCGGGCACCGACGCCGGGCTGTTCACGCTCGCCGACATCGCGCAGTTCCAGACCGCGGTGATCAACCTCGCCGTGAATGCGCGCGACGCGATGAATGGCGAGGGCCGGCTCACGATCGGCGTGCGCAGCACCGAGCTGATCCCGGCCCTGCGCGGCCAGGGCGCGCGCCCCGGCGCCTTCATCGCGATCTCGGTCGCCGACACCGGGGCCGGAATCGCGCCTGAGCATCTCAACGCGATCTTCGAGCCGTTCTTCACGACCAAGGAAGTCGGCAAAGGCACCGGTCTCGGCCTGAGCCAGGCCTTCGGTTTCGCCAAACAGTCCGAGGGCGACATCGCGGTCGCAAGCCGGCTCCGCCATGGCGCGACCTTCACGATCTACCTGCCGAAGGCCGTGCCGCCGCAGCCCCGCGCGGACACCGGCTCCGCACGCGTCGAACCTGCCACGATCGGGCGCGGCTATCGCGTCCTCGTCGTCGAGGACAACGACGATGTCGGACAGTTCTCCACCGAGCTGCTCGAGGACCTCGGCTACGTCGTGCGGCGGGTCGCCAATGCCGATGACGCGCTGGCGATCCTGGAGGCCGACGAGTTCGCGGTCGACCTCGTCTTTTCCGACGTCATCATGCCCGGCACCAACGGCCTGGAGCTCGCCGGGATCATTCGCCAGCGCTATCCCGGCCTCCCGGTCGTCCTCACCTCCGGCTACAGCCACGTACTCGCGGAGAATGCCCATCACGGCTTCGAGCTGATCAAGAAGCCCTATTCGGTCGAGTCGCTGTCGCGCATCCTGCGCAAGGCGATGGCGGAGAAGTCGCTGCTGACAAGATGAAGGCCAACGCAGCGGGTTGGCCTGCTCTCCCGTCGCCCAGGGCGCCGTCATCACGCGCAGAGCATCGGGGCGGCGTTGTCGATCGCGCTGGCCGGGCTCGTCGTGGTCCATGGCGGCTACAGCGCAGCGTTCCTCACGCTGGGTGCCATCGCAGCAGTCGCCGTGATCGTCTGCTGGCTGCTGCTGCCGGACACGCAACGAGCCTCTGCGTCTGAGCCGGATCGAAAGCCGCAGACACCGCCCTCGCCTTCGGCTATCGCTGCCGGATAGACCTCACTCCAACCCGCTCCTCCGACATCATGTCCTCGCACGATCCCTGGCTCGCCTTCGCCATCATCACCCCCGCTACCGCCGGCGTCATCATCCGTCCCTTCCGGCTGCCGGAAGCCGTGTGGGCGGTGGCGGGCGCGGTCCTGCTGGTCGCGCTCGGCCTGCTGCCTGCCGCCGATGCCCTCACCGGCATCCGCAAGGGCGTCGACGTCTATCTGTTCCTGATCGGCATGATGCTGATCGCCGAGCTCGCGCGCCGCGAAGGCCTGTTCGACTACCTCGCGGC
>JBARNF010000998.1:0-5731 GCA_049802835.1 Bradyrhizobium sp. | reverse complement strand
GTCGAGCTCCGGCCTCGCGCTGGCGCTGGGGGCGAGCCAGCGCACGGTGCAGCGTGCGCTCGATGCGCTGGCCCTAGCGGGCAAGGTCCAGTCGTTCGGCCGCGGCCGCGCGCAACGCTGGACCTGTCCGGTCGTGCCGGAATTCGCGACCACCTTGTTACTCCCGGCCTGGTCGTCGCTCGACTAGCTTGAGCCGGTCAGAAGAAGGACGGCAGACATGACACGAACAGCAGCAGAGATCATTCGCGAGTACGGCCCGTTCGAGGGCGCAGAGCGCGTCAACGGCGTCAGCTATGACGGCGATCAAATGTGGGTCGCGACCGGCAGCAGCATCAAGGCGATTGATCCCGCCGACGGCACTGTGCGGAGGTCGCTGGACCTACCGGCCCACGCCGGCACCGCTTTTGACGGCCAGCACCTCTATCAGATCGCCGAAGATCGCATCCACAAGGTCGACCCCGATAGCGGACGCGTGCTCGCGACCATTCCCGCGCCGTCCGGCGGCGGCGATTCCGGGCTCGCCTGGGCCGAGGGATCGCTCTGGGTCGGCGCCTATCGCGAACGCAAGATCCATCAGATCGACCCTGCGACGGGACAGATCCTGCGCAGCATCCCGTGCACGCGCTTTGTCACCGGCGTGACCTGGGTCGACGGCGAGCTTTGGCACGGCACCTGGGAGGACGACGTCAGCGACATCAGGCGCATCGATCCCACGACGGGCGAGGTGCTCGATCAGCTCGACATGCCCGCTGGCACCGGCGTCTCCGGCATGGAGTCGGATGGCGCTGAGACGCTCTATTGCGGCGGTGGCGGCAGCGGCAAGGTGCGCGCCATCAGGCGGCCGAAGCGATCGGGCAGCTGAGCGCGCGAGCTCACATCACCGCCGCCGGCGCGACAGGCGCCCTACGCCGGCAGGCAATCGCATATGAGGATCTGCGCTTCTGCCCAGCTCTCTCTACTCCGTCATGGCCGGGCTCGCCGCGCCGAAACGGCTTCGGCCGCGCAGGCGGGACAAGCCCGGACATGACGAGTAACCAATTGGCGATGCTCGCTCGTCGCGACAGCGTATCCTCATATGCGTTCGCTCTGACCCGCACTGGAGCGGCCGCACAAGCGCGGGCAGCTATTTTCCGATCGACGTATAGGCCGCGGTGCGGAAGTTGGCGTTCGCCTCTTCGCGGGTTTGCAGCTGCTGGCCGCCACCCACCGGCCTGGTCGGCGTCACCACCGAGAACAGGATGAAGCCGCCGGCCTTGCGCGGGAAGATGAAATACTCGGCAATATCGGATTTCTGGCTGTCCTCGCACGACGACATGCCGCGGAACACCACCGCGCTGTCGACCAGCTCGCTGTTGCGCGCCGAGATGAACTTGCCCTTGCAGTCGCGCGCATCGTTGCCGACGATGGTGGCGGTGACCTCCAGACCATCGAGATTGGGCTCCGGTGGGACGATCCGGACGAAGCCCGTCGCGTTGTCGGCCTTCCACGCCACCCCGCCGGACGTCAGCCACACCGGTCTCTCGCCGCCGCCCAGGATGGACGGATGTGACAACGCAGCTTTCAAGATGAAATTCGAAGCGATCTGCATGGCTTCGAGCTGCAGTTCGGGTGAGTCACCCTGCGACCGCGCGGGCTGCACGCTCGCCGTCGCAGCCGGGGCCGCCGCGGTCGGCGCCGCTGTCGGGCGCTGAGCCGCAGGCGCACTGGGCTGCACCGTGAAATTGGTCGCAGCGGCCAGTCCGCCGGCGTTGATCAACCGCACGCAATTGGCAAGCGAAGGCAACAGCACCGCCGTGCCGTTCAGCTTGAACTGAAACAGATTGCCCTGCGCAAAGGCCGACATCGTCCGCGCGGCGCGGAACGCCTTGATCAGGCTGGAGTCGTTCGGCATCGGTACGGCGACCATGTTGGCCGTCCATACGGCGCCCTCGGCATTGTACGTGGACTTGCCGTCGAAGCTCAGCACGATCGGAAACTTCTGCCCCGGCGAGAGCGACCAGCCCGGATGGATGAAGGCAAGAGCCCAACTATATGTCGGCGTTGCAAGGACACCGAACGTGATGCCGCTCTGGTAGCTCGCGCTCGCGATGCAGCTCGTGAACTGGCCGGTCTTGTCGTCTGTATAGGCGCCACCCGACCATCCGGCCGCAGAGATCGCACCGTAAGGCCCCTTCGCCTGCGCCGGCCCGGTCAATAGAGGCACGCTGAACGAAGACACCGTAAGCGCCAGCATCGAGAGCATCGTCGCAAGGATCGCACGCCGTACCGTCATCCCACTTCCCCTTTTTCGCCGCATTGTTGCAATTCCCGCGGCTACGTCAAGTAGAGGCGGCGCACGATCGGCTACCCCAGGGATGCAAGAGCTGGCGGGTTTCGTGCGGGGCGCACACAACATCTCGCTGATATCGTCCACAGCCATTCACGGGCGCGTCATCGAACTCCGCTAGCGCTCACGAGGTCTCAAGCAGGGGATCTCGCCATGCCCACCACGCTGCCCGTCCTGGGCGCCGCCCTTTCCGTCAAGTCCATCCCCGCTCACAGCGACTGGCTGCTCGAGCACCAGCGTGATCTGGAGATCCAGGACTTCTTCCGCGCTGATCTCTTGGACAGCGACTGGCGCAGCACCGCCAAGGAGATCAAGTCGATGCTGTCAGGGCACACCGGCCGGCTCGGCATTCATGGCCCGTTCTGGGGCTTCAAGATCGACAGCCATGATCCGATGATCCGCCGTGCCGTCACCAAGCGGCTGCTGCAGGGACTCGAAGTGGCCGAGTTTCTCGGCGCCACGCAGATGGTGATCCACTCGCCCTATACGACCTGGGACTACAACAATATCGACATGCTGCCGGACAATCGCGAGGCGCTGATCGAGCGCGTGCGGGCGACGTTAAGCGATGTCATCGCGTCCGCCGAGCAGGCGAATTGCGAGATCGTGATCGAGAACATCGAGGACAAGGATCCGCAGGATCGCGTCGTGCTGGCGAGGGCCTTGAACAGCGGTAAGGTACGGGTGTCGCTGGATACCGGTCACGCCAACTACGCGCATCATTCCACCGGCGCGCCGCCGGTCGACTACTATGTCGACGCGGCCGGCGACATGCTGACCCACGTCCATCTGCAGGACACCGACGGCTATGCCGATCGGCACTGGGCCCCGGGCGAAGGCAACATCCGCTGGATCGCCGTGTTCCGCGCGCTCGCCCGGCTGACCTCCAATCCCCGCCTGATCCTCGAACTGCGCAACCACGATCACGTCAAGGCCGGCGCTGCGCATCTCGCCGCGCTCGGCCTTGCCCAATAGCCCCGCCGCGTTCGCAAGCTTCATACATTCCCAGACGACAGAGAGATTGCCATGACCAAGCTCACCCGCCGCGGCCTGCTCGGCGCCGGCGCCGCGATCGGCGGCAGCTTCATCCTGCCGCGCGTCTCGATCGCGCAAGCCGACAACCGTCCCTCGGTCACCATCGCCGTGCAGAAGATCACCAATTCGAACGTGCTCGACGTGCTGCGCGAGCAGTCCAATGTCGGCGAGCGCGTGTTCTATTCATCGCTGTGGGAAAGCCTGATCTCGAAGAACTTCCGCGGCAATCTCGAAGCCGTTCCCGGCCTCGCCACCGAGTGGAAGCGGATCGACGACCAGACCGTCGAGCTGAAGCTGCGCCAAGGCGTCAAGTTCCACAATGGCGACGAGATGACGTCCGAGGATGTCGTGTTCTCGTTCAGCCGCGAGCGCATGTTCGGCGACAGCGAGGCCAAGAGCCGCTCCACCATCAAGGCATTCGAGAAGATCCCGACGCCGCGCCCGGGCAAGGAGCTGCCGCCGGACGTGATCGGCGTCGCCCGCCGGATGTGGCCCGACCTCGTCCGCGTCGATGCGGTCGACAAATACACCGTGCGCTTCGTCAACGCGACGCCGGACGTCACCATCGAAGGCCGCCTGATGCGCTACGGCTCCGACATCATGAGCCGGCGCGGCTGGGAGGAGGCTGCGAGCTATCTCGACTGGGCGCGCAAGCCGATCACGACAGGTCCCTACAAGATCGTCGAGTTCAAGCCCGACGTGTCGCTGACCTTGGAGGCGCATGACGAGTATTGGGGCGGCCGCCCGCCGCTGAAGCGCATCCGCTTCCTCGAGGTGCCGGAGGTCGCGAGCCGTATCAATGGGCTTCTGTCCGGCGAATATCAGTTCGCCTGCGACATTCCGCCGGACCAGATCGCCGGCATCGAGAAGAACGCGGCGTTCGAGGTGCAGGGCGGCACCATCCTCAATCACCGCCTGACCGTGTTCGACAAGAACCATCCGCAGCTCGCCAATCCGCTGGTGCGCCGCGCCTTCACCCATGCGATCGACCGCCAAGCCATCGTCGACAGCCTGTGGGCCGGCCGCACGCGCGTGCCGAAGGGCCTGCAGTGGGAGTTCTACGGCGACATGTTCATTGCCGACTGGAACGTGCCGGCTTACGATCCGAAGCTGGCGCAGGACCTGCTCAAGCAGGCCGGCTACAAAGGCGACCCGATTCCCTATCGCCTGCTCAACAACTACTACACCAACCAGGTCGCGACATCGCAGGTGCTGGTCGAGATGTGGCAGGCGGTCGGCCTGAACGTGCAGATCGAGACCAAGGAAAACTGGTCGCAGATCCTGGAGCGCGCGCCTACCCGCGCGGTGCGCGACTGGTCCAACTCGGCGGCGTTCAACGATCCGGTCTCCTCGCTCGTCGCTCAGCACGGTCCGAACGGCCAGCAGCAGCAGGTCGGCGAATGGAGCAATGTCGAGCTCAACCGGCTGTCTGAGTTCCTGGAGACGTCGACCGATCGCGACGCGCGCAAGAAGGCGTTCCGCCGCATGCTGGAGATCGCCGAGCGCGAGGACCCCGCCTACACGGTGCTGCACCAGAACGCGACGTTCACCGCCAAACCGAAGTCGATCAGGTGGAAGGCCTCGCCGGCTTTCGCGATGGATTTCCGCACCGGCAACTACGGAGCGTGATGCCGTGGCGCCGCTGGTCAGCATCTCCGGCCTGAAAGTCGCCTTCGACGGCACGCCTGTGCTGCATGGCATCGATCTCGACATCGACAAAGGCGAGGCCATCGGCCTCGTCGGCGAGTCCGGATCCGGCAAGTCGGTGACCTGGCTCGCGGCGCTCGGACTGTTGCCGGCGAAAGCCAAGGTCTCCGGCTCGGTCCGGCTCGCAGGCCGCGAGTTGCTCGGTGCCGATGGCGCGGTGCTCGACCAGGTGCGCGGCCGCCGCATCGCGATGATCTTCCAGGATCCCGCCAGCGCGCTCAATCCGGTGCTCACCATCCGTCGCCAGCTGTGCGAAAGTCTCAGCCTGCATCGCGGACTGCGCGGTGAGGCGGCGCGCACCGAGGCGCTCAGGCTGCTCGACCTCGTCGGCATCCCCGACGCGGCGCGCCGGCTGTCCGCCTATCCGCACGAGTTCTCCGGCGGCCAGGTCCAGCGCATCATGATCGCGATGGCGCTGGCCGGCCAGCCCGACCTGCTGGTTGCGGACGAGCCGACCACGGCGCTCGACGCCACCATTCAGGCCCAGATCCTCGATCTGCTGTCGGCCATCCGGCGCGAGTTCAACATGGCGATGGTGCTGATCAGTCACGACCTTGGCGTGGTCGCGGAGAATTGCGACCGTGTCTGCGTGATGTATGCCGGCCGCATCGTCGAGCGCGCCCCGGCCTCGCGCCTGTTCGATGATCCCTGGCACCCTTATGC
>JBARNF010000997.1:0-4598 GCA_049802835.1 Bradyrhizobium sp. | reverse complement strand
GCCGCCAGCGGCCGCAGGACGGACGCGAGCACGTCCATCAACTCCGCACCTCGTCCTGTCCGGCGTTCTCGCTGTTCATTCCGACCTGGATGTCGTGCCTGGCGAATCGCCCCGCACCATAATGCGTGACGGCCATCGGCGGAATGCGTGTCTGAGCGCGATCAGCAAAAGTGGATACCGGTTTTTGCGTCCGATCGCGCTCTAACTTTAGACTTGGCGCGCAATCCGGGCGGCTGACCGGCTTCCACTCAGCCTGATTGCGCGCTAGCTGCGGTTGCCCTTGCGCGGGCTCGCCAGGGGACAGGCGGCGAGCACGCGGCGCAGAGCCCCGGCCTGCGCGCGCTGCACGGCGGCTATGGCGCCCGACGAAATGCATTCCGGTGAGTTGAGGGCAGCGAAACGTAGGGTGGCCGCGGACGACCCCGACACGAGGTTTCAACCCCCGAGGGCCGGCGGCAACCCTGCGGTGCGGTTGTAATGTGCCGGTAGTATTACCATATGTGATTGTAAATATGCGCGAATAGTACCATATATGGATGGTCAAGTAGGAGATTGCATTGGCAGATCATGCGAAAACCGATCAGGCGAACGCTCAGTTCAAGAAGCTGCAGCGCGCCGACGACGGCAAGAAGGCGATGTCCGAATACGAAGCCGAGCGCGTGGCCATTCGGGCGAAGACCGAGCGGCTGAGGGCGCTTCGCTTGGCGCGCGACGCAGCGACAACCCCGGTGGAGGCCGCGCCTGTCAAGAAGACGCCCGTCAAGAAGACGCCCGCCACGAAGGCGCCCGCCAAGAAGACGGCCGTCAAGAAGGGCAAGGGAAAGTCCTTGTCCGAATGGCTGAAGGTCGAAGAGGGCAGCGGCCGGCGCAGCTGAGGGGCAAATCGCCCGCTTGGCGTGCGGCGCCGCGGCGTCCGCTCGATATCTTGAGATTTTGCTTCGCTCGATTCGGGCCGTGCGCGTTATCGAGTCCTCGCCACGATGGTCGCGACGCGTATCCTCACATTCCGCGCATCCGACGGGGATGTTGAAATCCCCGTCCATATCCACGCTCCCTCGCGGGCCGATCCGGCCTCGTCCGGCCGCTTCGACATCGGCTGGACGGAAGAGGCGCGAACGAGGGCCGCCTTGGGTTTCGACGCCGTGCAATCGCATCTGCTCGCGTTGCAGACGATCGGCGCGCAGATTTACACCGGCGATCATCACGCGTTGGCCGGCTCGTGTGGCAAGCGCCGGGACGCGGCTATGGATGTCCCGTGCCGGCCGACATTCGGGATTTGCTCGAGGGAGATGACGAGCAGTTTCTCTAGACCAACGGCCACAGGCACGACACGGCGCCTAGCAAGTTGCCCGCCTGGAGCGCAGCATGGGGCGCGGTGGTGACTCCGGACGTCGCCGCGCTCCATCCGGCTCTGCTTGCTGCTGACGCCTGCGACGCTCGCTATTGGACCGTTTCCACCTTGGCTTGACCGACCGACTTGCCATCCCAAAGGATGTCGACGCTCGAATATTGGTCCTTTTTTATCTTCTTTTCGAAGCGCACATCCCGCCAAGCGACGACCGCGTTTCCCACGCCGCTCGTCGTGATGGTGAGATTCAACAAGAGTATTTTCGGATTGGTGCCCTGCGGCACATGCTCCTTCAAATGCGGCGTTTGATTGGTGTTGGTGGTCTCCACCTGTCCGGTCACATAGAGCGTCGGGGTCTTGCCGGGACCAACCTGCAGGTCTTGCCAAGCTTTCCAGTTCCGAGTTTTCGGGGGTGTGTTTGCCATGAGAATTCTCCATGGAATTTGCCAACCATCAACGCGGTATGATCCTGCCATACGCGAACAGGTGGTTACAACCTCCAATTGATCTGCATTCGGGCTTCGTCGCACCCTGGCCCGCGGCGCAGCGGAGCGGAATCCGGGCGACTTGGTCCGGCCGTGACTACGCGGTGGCGAGCCGTTTTTTGACGCGCTCGGCCGCCTTTCGGCCCGCGCGGACCATCAGAAACTCGCCCGTGAGAAGCGCGATGCTCCACGTGCCGAAAATTTCCGTGGCGTCGCCGTTCAACGTGCCCCGATAGGAAACAATGTCGTAGCCGAATCCGGGCGGGTCGTAGGTCTTGACGAAGGACACCGCGAGTCCTGCGCGCCGGCCGGACAGGGTCGCGTAATGCGTCTTGCGGGGACAAACCGGCAGGATGCACGGCTCGTGCGTGGAGCCGGTGACCAGGTTTCCGGTCTCGATCAAGGTCGCCGTGAACGGCACGTGCCGACCGGTGTCCGGTTGTTTGAACAGGCCGTCCCAGATGCCGGTCAGATCGTTCGGGTCAGGATGGCTCGGCTCGCTCATCTTTGTCTCCCCGCGCGAGCGCCATTGTATGTGTCGGCGTGGAACAGACAAGGAGCTCACGGTTCTCATCGTTTGCTCCAGGTTCGGGGGCCACCCGCTGCCGCGTCGCAAAAGCGAGCCAAGGCGTCTTGGGAGGTCAACGAAGCGCGTCGCCGCATGGAGCGGAGCGGAATGCGGGTGGATGCGGCGAGGTTCGCCCTCCTTGCTCGATTGACGACCATCAAGGACACCCGCGCGACGATCCCGAATATGAGGGACGCCCGGGAGGTCAAGCTCGCCCATGGCAAGCCCGCAAACCGAGACGATCGACCGCGAGATGATGACCCGCGTCATCGCCCTCTCGGTACGCTCCGGCGAGGCGGGCGAATACCCCTACGGCGTCGTGATCCGGCGCGGCGGCGAGGTGGTCGCCGAGTCCATCAACCGGGTGGCGCACGAGCGCGACGTGACCCGGCACGCCGAAGTGGTCGCCATCTCGGCGGCGCAGAAGGCGCTCGGCACGGTGAACCTCGACGACTGCGAGATCTATGTGTGCGCGGAGCCGTGCGCCTATTGCTGCTACGCCATCCGCGAGAGCCGGATTGCGCGGGTGGTCTACGGCCTGCGCTCCCCGCACATGGGCGGCGTCTCCAAATGGAGCGTGCTGACCGACGAGGACCTGTCCGACACGATGCCCGAAGTGTTCGATCCGCCGCCCGAGATCACCGCCGGTTTCATGGCCCATGAGGTCGAGCAGGCGCTGCTGCGATGGAATCCGCTGGTGTGGGGGGTCGTCAAGCGGCGGGGGATTTTCGTCGCCGGCCCGCTCGAGCTGGTGCGCGCGCGTGGGCCGGATGCATCGCCCGCGCGCGGGCTGAGGCGGCGGCTGCTGGCGTTCATGCGCCGCACGGTGATCGACCGGTTCGGACGCAGCAGGTAATCGAAGGGCCAGGCGAAGCCGCAACCCGCCGCCAGCCCGGCTCAAATTCCGTGCTCTCGCTTCAATCGATCGATGAAATCCGCGACCTCCGGCGGCAGGGATTTCAGGCCCTGCTGGCCGGCCATCGACAGCAGCGGCCGCAGGCGCGAATCCGCCAGGAAGGCGGGCTGGCGCCCCGCCGGAATGATGCGGTCGAAGATGAGCACCATCAGCACCGCGAGAAGGCCGACGCGAACGGCGCCGAGCATCGCGCCGGCCAGGCGATCCGGAATGCTGGCTCGTGGTCCGAAGAGGTCGCTGACGAGCCGCCGCAACAGCGCGCTGAAAATCATGCCGGTGACGAGCAGGATGCCGAACAGCACCAGCGCGTTTTGCGCCGGAGGCATCTTGAAACGGTCGCTCAGAAACAGCGAGAGCGCCGGCGCCGTTCCCACCGCGACGGGCATCGCCGCCACATAGCCGAGGATCGTCGCCAGGCTGCGCAGCAGCCCCGAATTGAAGCCCATGATGACGGCGAGGATCAGGCAGATGTAGATCGTGGCGTCGAAGGGGTTCATGGGTGAAGGACTTCGCGACGAAATCTGTTGTTCGGTCATCGACCTTACGATGGATTTCGCTGCGCGCAATCGCTCCGGTGGGATATGCTTGCTGAGGCGTGAGGGCCGTGAAGGACGCGGAGCTTATCCCCGGGCCGCGCGAAGCGCGGACCCGAGGGCCCATCCAGGCTCCGCTCGCTTCGTATGTATGGTAGAAGGCGTGATGACACGCCGCGCGCCAACCGATTCCCGTTCGCAGGCCGAGAAGGCTTTCAAGGCCGCGACCAGCAAACCTGTCGAGCCGCCGCCGGCAAGCGCGCCGTCGCTTCCAGGCGCCAAGGAAACGGTGTCGCTCCGCATCGACCGCGACGTGCTCGACTATTTCCAGGCCGACGGGCCGGGCTGGCAGGACCGCGTCAACGCGGCTTTGCGCAAGGCGGCGGGGAAGTAGGTGTCGCCACCCTTGCCCGCACTGAGCGCTATGCGGGCGACTTGCTTTTTCCGATGCGATCGTCACCGCAATGCTCCGCCGCCCCTGTTGTTTGGTCGGCGCGGGGTGCGCCCTCTTTCCTGTCCTCCCTCCGGCGACGGAGGGGTGGCGGAGCGCCGAGAGGCGTCCTACCAGGTCTTCGCGCCTTGTGGGCGCAGCGCCCAGTGACGTAGGGCGCTCACGCCTTCCGGCGCTCCACCGCGGCATTCTCGTCTCGACGCCGGGCCCCGCTTTCTCAACCAGGCCGGACATCGGCCTGGCGGTCAGCCAGCTCCTGGCAGGGGCCCTGTTAGTAGCCCCGGGGGGAGCCCCCGC
>JBARNF010000996.1:0-5280 GCA_049802835.1 Bradyrhizobium sp. | reverse complement strand
ATAGCTCAACTGGATAGAGTAGCGGATTTCTACTCCGCGGGTTGCAGGTTCGAGTCCTGCTGGGATCGCCAGTCGGCGAACCGATTTAGCTAGCCTTGGCCGTCGGATCCGGTGTCGAGCGCGATCGTGCACCATCCGGAAAAGCGCTGCCCTATTAGCGGCATCGCTTCGCTTCGATCGAAAAGGTCACGAAAATCGAAAGCCCGGCGCGGATTGCCGGCCGGGCTGTCTGCTTGGGGATGATGCGCGGGCCGCGGCCGTCATGCGTCGGGGGCGAGCTGGAACGCGCCTGCTTCTTCGACCTGCTTCACGCCGGGAATGGCCCGCAACGTCGACAGTTTCGACTGCTCGACAGACCCGGTCACGATCGCCAGCCGCGGCAGGACACGATCGATGGTCACTCCGGCACCGCTCAGCTTGCCGATCAGGGCGGCGTCGTCGCCGGACACCGGCTCGCCCATCAGGATCGTCACATTCAGTTTCATCGAGTCGCGCCTCCTCAGGGGAGAAAACACTGAGACCACAAGCCCTTGGAGCATGGCCGAAGGATGACGGAGCGCAGCGTGCCACATCTCTATTTCGTCCTTCTTACAGGGCGCTCCAACGCGCCAACATCGTCAACGTTCCGTGAATGGCGCCTGAACCAGACCCGCGCCGACGTCTCCGCCGGCGCCGCGCAGGGACTTCGCATTCGCCGTCAGCGCCGTCCAGAGCGCACGACCGCGCAAGCTAGCGTCCATTTCCGCCCAAAGACAAGCAACGCCCGCAACATGCGGGGCCGCCATGCTCGTCCCGCGGAGCCGCCTGTACTGGCGCGGCATCGGCACGGCCGAGAAAACGCCGGCGCCGGGCGCGGCAATGTCGACACCGCCGATCGCTGACCCACCCGCAGCGGACGCGCTACCATTCGAAAAGTTTGCGATACGGAGCCTGCTGTCGACGGCACCCACCGCCATGATAGATGGCGAGTTGGCAGGATAATCCACGGGAGCGATGTGACCCACGTCACGGCTACTGGAATTGCCGGCGGCCGCTATCAGGAGGACGCCGACATCGAGGGCAGCGCTCGCCACCTCGTCGTAGATCGAGTGCGGCATCGTGCCCGTTGCGACACCTCGTCCAAACGACATCGATATTACGTCACAACCATCCTCCAACGCCCGCTCGATGCCGGCGAGAACGTCGCCGTCGGTGCCGTAGCCTTTGTCGTTCAGCACCTTGTAGATGTGCAGGTCGGATCCGGACGCAACGCCGTAGCGCATGCGCTCCGTAGTCGCATGCGGCCCCGCAGCAGTCCCCGCACAATGCGTGCCATGCCCCTGGAAGTCGTCGCCGGCGCAGCCGAAGGCGCTCCACATCTGCACTGTGCGTTCCACGAAGTCTGGATGCGTCTTGTCGAATCCGGAATCCAGAATCCCGAGTTTCACGCCGCCGCCCGAGAGAGAGCATCTCGAAGCTCCGATGGCGTCGATCCCCCATGTGACTTCAGCCGTGTCCTCGTGAATTGAATCGCCGGCTTCATGATAAGAGAACACAAAGAACTCGGGCATCACCCTTGTGATCCCCGGCATGTCCTCCAGCTCTGCAGAACGGCTCTGGATATCCTCGGTGCCTTTGAGGACAGCGACACCGAGCCGATCAAGAACGACGGCATCGGCCATCTGGACGAGACCCGTGAGGTTCAACGCCGTCGATCGATAGTCACTCGTTGAGGCGATATGACTGTTGCCGCCGAGGCTGTCCTGCAGCAACTTGGTCCTGACATGCGGAGCGATGTCCCCCTCGAACTTCACAAGCCAATTCCCGGTCGCTACGATCGGCGCGGCCGCGCTGTGAAACCTGTATGGGTTGCCCGGAGGATCGTCGGAGCGACCTTGCTCTGGCTCCCCTTGCGTCGGCAATGACATAACAAACGCCTTTTCGAACAATCAGAACACCACTATAGATCGATTCCAAGGCTCTACGCGACTCTTACTACCTGCGGTAGTCACCGAAAAGAGAAAGATAGGACAGCACCGCGGCCATACACGGCTCCTATCCTTGATGGTAGCCGAGTGCGTCCCCGCTGCTGGCGCTTCAGTACTGACCTGAACGACCTCAGAAGATTGCAAATGGGAGGGTTGCGCTACCGATTGCTGGGTGCGCGAGTTCGACTCGGGCGCAGCTGCCGACTAACCGGGTATCACGCCCCACGGCATCATACCGTGACGTTCCTCATCCCAGTCACCCGGGGTCCCTTAGCTCACTTGGATCGAGTAGCGGACTTCTACTCCGCGGGTTGCAGGTTCAAGTCCGGCTGGGATCACCAGTCTTCACCGTCGCGCCATCTTGTCGCCGCGCCGCTCGGCCATGCCCTTTCGTCGCCATGACCCACAGGCTCTTAGGGAGTAAAGAGCCTCAACGCCAGATTGCTTCACGTGCAGCAGAAGTGATAGTTGATGGCTCACACGTCGGGGGGGCTGGATTGGTAAAGCGTGAGGCGTCTCGGTTCTTGGTGAGGATCCTGCGGTCCAGATTCCGCGATCACAGGACCGAGCTTTCTGAATTGCGGCGGCATATCCGGCGTGGCGACATCGTCTGCGACGTCGGCGCCAACAAGGGCAGCTTTCTCTATTGGCTGGCGCGGTGGTCTGCGCCGGGGCGCGTCATCGCATTCGAGCCGCAGCCGGATCTGGCCGAAGGCTTGGTGCGGCTCTGCCGCCGGTTTTCCCTGGATAACGTGGTGGTCGAGCCACGGGCGGTCTATTCATCGTCCAGCACGAAGATGCTGTTCGTTCCCGAGGGTCATCAGCCGGGCGCCTCGCTTCTCGAACCCGCCGAAAATTCCACGGCGATCGAGGTGCAGACCATCTGCTTGGACGACTATCTCCCCGAGACCGGGACCGTCTCAGCGATCAAGATCGATGTCGAGGGCGCGGAGCTGGACGTGCTGCGCGGTGCCCAGCGCACGCTGCGCCGATGCCGGCCGCTGATCATCGTCGAATGCGATCGCCGCCTCGCGACGCTCGACCGGGTGAAAGAGACCTTTTCACTCCTGCTCGGTCTTGGCTATCAGGGCGAGTTCCTGAGCCGCGGCAAACTGCTTCCCCTGTCCGCATTCGATCCGGACGTTCACCAGCGAGCCGACGGCGAATGGTTCTGGAAGCGGAAGGACTATTGCAACAACTTCATTTTCAGAGCCATTGAAGCGCGGACGCCATGAGATAGCAAGGTTGCGATCCGGCGTCTCGCCCCACCTGAGGCCGACCAAGAGCTGGGCGGCACGTCGAGCACTTTCCTAATCTCCCTCCGTCGCGGCGGCCATCGGCATCCGTTCGACGAGACCGTCGAACTCGTCTTTGGCGATCGGATCGGCCGCTGCCATGTCGTCGTATGAGCGTCGGTAAGGCTCCCACCAATGGTGATGCCGTCCCGCTTCGAACAGGACGCGCGCGGCCGCTTCGATCTGCTTCACCGACGACCGCCTGGTGACCTGGTCATCTCCCTTGTTGTTGGACTAGAATCGGATTTTCCCGCGGCGCTCGTCGGCCATCCCGCTGAGACCCCGCCGCGCTCGCGGCACGAAACTTAAGGAGAGCCGCTCGAAACCATTTTCGAGGCTCCACGAAAACGTCCTGAAACCCGTCTCCGGCAAGTTCCGATCGCCTGATCGAGCGATGGGGGTATGGATGTCCGCGTTTCTGAACTTCATTCTTGAATCCTATTGCCTGAGCTGCCGGGCGATGTTTCCCGAGCTTGGTGCTGACCATCCGACTGTTGAACGGTGATCGTGCCGCCGGGCGAGCAGCCGATAACAACGACCACCGCCTCGCCCGTTAAGCCTTCCTGTTCAGCTTAACCGCCGCTTCCGTTTGACGCCCGCGCCTTCATGCGCCACGTCGTGGCGATGGAGCTTTGACATGTTCGAATTGGCTGTTTTGACCGCAATCTGTTTCATTGCCGCCGTCGCCCTCGTCACCATCTATCAGCGGCGACAGGACGTCCTTTACGGACCGTACATCGAGGAGGCGTCCTGGCGTCAGCTAGGCCGCGACGACGCCATCGAGGCATCCTCGTCCTGACCCGCAGCGTCCTGAGTGTCACAAGCCGCGGCGTCCCCTCGCATCGTTGATCAGGGCATCGAACCGGTCCGGGCTCATGCTCTGGCCGGCCGGCGTCTCGATGCTGACACAGGCAGCCCCCAAGCGCAGATAGGTGTTGGCGGTGAGCAGTGCGTCCTGCGCGCTGCGACACCTGATGGTGGCGATCGCGCTGGCGCTCTCGGCCCTGACTGTGAACTGCGCGGCGACCATGAAGGACGAGCCCGGTTGCAAGCGGCGGCTGAACTGAAGCCAGAGCTTATGCAACGGCACCCGACAGTATCATTGAGGTGGATCAAACGGACCGGTGGCGATCGGCCGGCTGCAGGCCGGGCACCATGCCGCAGAGCATGTCGCCCCTCGCTCAGCGCTGGTTCAACGACAGGCTGATGCGGGTGACGATGCCGTCCCAGTCGCGCTCCCAGGCCCTGGGATAGTTGATCAGCACGCAGTGCACGTAACCGCCAGCAAAGTTGCAGCGGTTGTACCAGACATAGTCGCCCTTGTAGCTCGACACGGCGAAGAAGCGCGAGGTGACGCGCCTGTACTGGATGTTCGGCGGCGGGTTCTTCTTGGCGAGGAACCGCGCCGGAGAGTCGCCCGCATCGTTCCGCGTCGATTGCACGGTCAGATTGGCGCGCCCGTCAGCGCCCTGGAAGCGCTGGCCAAAGCCGTCGGGACGCCCCGCCGTCTCGCTGAAGATCGAGGCGGGAATGTCGACCGAGGTTCCGGTCTCCGGGATTCTGTAGGTGGTCCAGCGCACCGGCTCAGCCTGCGCGGCAGCGCTCCAGCAGCCCACGCAGGCGATCAGCGCCACAGCCTTGATGATCGAGTTCATGTCTGTCGTCCCGAACGGCTTGGGAAAGATGCGAGGCTAACCGGCCTTCACGGCCGTGCGAAGGCGGTCCCCGCACATCAGCCGAAGAGAACGCGCATCATCGCCGCAAGGTTCACAGCCGACGGCATTTCCACGTCCCGGCGGCACGCCAGTCCTGCCAGACCTTGTCCTGCCAAGCCTGATGCGCGGTCGTAGGTCCCCCGTCTCCGGCGCGCTCCAGCGGCGACGTAGCAGCCCTGCTCGGCCAGCCCCCAACGCGAGGTTCAGCGCAAGCTCCGGCTCGTCCGAGGCATGGAGCGGCAACCGTTCGCGAATGCGCTGAACTTGGTTGGCCTGTCCAGTCCTGCACGCAAAAACATCCGA
>JBARNF010000995.1:0-1519 GCA_049802835.1 Bradyrhizobium sp. | reverse complement strand
CGGCGGAGCGCGCCGACGCGCTGCCGCTGCTCGACCGCTTTCTCAAGGCCACTGGAGATGCCGAGATCATCTGGTTCTCCGATGGGGTCGATCCTGGCCGCGGCAGTGAATTCGTCGCAGGCCTCGCCAAGACGATCGGCGACCGCAGCCTGACGGTGTTCGAAGGCGGCATGCCGTCGCCGCTGGCGCTCGCCGGCGCCGAGAATGCGGCCGCCAAGATGACCGTGAAGGTGCTGCGGGCCGATCTGTCCGTGCCCGGCGGCATCGTGCGCGCGCTTGATGCCAAGGGCTCGCCGCTGGGCGAGGCCCCGTTCGGCTTCGCCGCCGGTTCGCACGATGCCGAGGCGAGCTTCGACCTTCCGGTCGAGCTGCGCAACGACATCACGCGGCTCGAAATCGCCGGCGAGCGCTCGGCCGGCGCCGTGCAGCTGCTCGACAAGCGCTGGCGCCGCCGCGCCGTCGGCATCGTCACCGGTGCCACCAGCGACACCGCGCAGCCGCTGCTCGCACCGACGTTCTACCTGACGCGCGCGCTGTCGCCGTTTGCCGATCTCCGGCTCGGTGACCGCGGTGCCCCGCAGCAGATCATCACGCAGTTCCTCGATCAGAAGGTCCCGATGATCGTGATGGCCGATGTCGGCACGCTGTCGCCGGAGCTGCGCGACCGGCTCAACGGTTGGATCGAGAATGGCGGCGTGCTGGTGCGTTTCGCCGGCCCGCGGCTCGCGCAGGGCGATGACGACCTCGTCCCGGTGAAGCTGCGCCACGGCGGCCGCACGCTCGGCGGCAGCCTGACCTGGGAGAAGCCGCAGCATCTGGCGGCCTTTGCCGCCGACGGCCCGTTCGCGGGCATCGCGGTGCCCAAGGACGTGACCGTGAGCCGGCAGGTGCTGGCCGAACCCGACGCGGTGCTGGCGACCAAGAGCTGGGCCTCGCTCGAAGACGGCACGCCGCTGGTTACCGGCGAGCATCGCGGCAAGGGCCTCATCGCGCTGTTCCATGTCAGCGCCGACATGCGCTGGTCCGATCTGCCGATGTCCGGCGCCATGGTCGAGATGCTCCGCCGCATCGTCGACATGTCCGGCTACACCTCGACGCCAGGCCCAGGGCCTGCCGGCGACACGGCCAAGGCCACGCTGGCGCCGCTGCACGTGCTCGACGGGTTCGGCGCCTTCGGACCGCCGCCTTCGACGGCCAAGCCGCTGCCGGCAGATTTCAACGACCGGGCTTCGCTGGATCATCCACCCGGATTCTACGGCCCTGCCGAGGGACCCACCGCAGTGAACACGCTCAGCCCCAACGATCGCATCCTGGCGCTCGACACCTCCGGCCTGCAGGCCAAGCGCGCCAGCTATACCACGGCGGAGCCGCGCGATCTCCGGGGCATCCTGCTGTCGACCGCGCTGTTGCTGTTCCTCATCGACGCCGTCATCGTCGCGCTGCTCGGTGGCGCGCTGGCCGCGCTCGCACGGCGCCGCCGCGCAGCTCCGGCGGCGATCGCCGTCGCGGTGCTCGCGAC
>JBARNF010000994.1:0-4255 GCA_049802835.1 Bradyrhizobium sp. | reverse complement strand
GCAACGAGGCGCACGTGATGGGTCACGCCATCAGCTATTCGGGCAATCTGTCGCGACATTTCGCCAGTCTCGGACAGACCCCGGCGATCGAGGTCGTCGCCAACGGCCTTGGGATCGACGTGTTTCGCGCCGACAAGTCGCCGCTGAAAGAGCCGCTGGCGGCGTTGCGGCAGATGTACCCTCATGTCGGCTTCAGCATGTGCGCCTCGTCCAAATCGATCGCCGAGAGCAAGGAGAACCTCACGATCCAGTTGATCGATGGCGCCAAGCTGGTGCCGTTCGGCATCGGCCGGGTCGTCGAGCTGCAGCGCAAGGGCTGGGCCTACGTTCATGGCTGACCCCATCGCGCGCGCGACGGCGGCGCCATCGCGGCGCTTAGTGCTGCGGCGGGGCGTGTCGCTCGGCCTCGGCGTCATGCTGCCGGCGGCGGCGTGGGCGCAGGATCCCAGCCCGCCGATGTTCCGAAGCGGCCGCAGCCAGTTCATCGTCGAGCGGCCACGCAATCCGCTGGCGCCGCTGAAGCTGCAGGATCTCGCCGGCAAGGACGTGACGCTGGCGCCGAAGCCCGGCCATGTCACGCTGGTCAATCTGTGGGCTACGTGGTGCGCGGCCTGCAAGATCGACCTGCCGACCTTGGCCGCGCTGGAGCGCATGCGCATCCCGGGTCTCGACGTCTGGACCATCTGCACCGACCGCCGCGACATCAGGTCCATCCGCCGCTATGCGCAGGCGATCGAGCTGCCGCCGCAGTCCTTCGCAGACCCGCATGCCCAGGCCACCAACCCGATCAACCCCGATGCGTCCGTCTTCGCAACTCCGGCGATGCCGATCACCTATCTGATCGGCACCGGCAGTCTCATTGAGGGCTACGTCACGGGCGCTGCGGAATGGCTGTCACCGGCCGGCCAGGCCCTGCTTCGCTACTATCTCGATCAGCCGGCGGCCTGACGGCCAAACGCAAAACCGGCGGCAAAGGCCGCCGGTTCGCATCAGCTCGGTCTTGCGTGAGCTACTCCGCAGGTGCCGCCGCCGGCATCTCCGAATGCGAGACATAGGACGCACCGGCGCCGACCTTGCTGAGTGCAAACAGTCCGCCCGCGACCACGACATAGGCCAGCGCCACCGCGGGCGTCACGCCGAAGCCGCCGCCGATCCCGACCGCTTCGCCATGCATGAAGCCGAAATAGGTCATGACGGCCCCGGCCAATGCGAAGGCCGCCGCCTTGGCAAAGTCGCGCTCGATCACGAACACGCCGATTGCGCCGAGCACGAGGCCCGCCAGGATCGAGCCGCCCCCCATCACCTCCAGCCCATGATAGAGCACACCCTGCTGGGGCAAGGACGCGATGGCAGCCGACTTGACCGCATCGACCTTGTCGGCGGCCAGACCGCCGACGGTTTGCGCCGCTGATATGGTCGATCCCAGCATGGTGTCGATCTGCAGCTTGCCCCAGGCAGCCAGATGCGGCGTGAACGCCAGCACGATCGCCGGCGCATGCTTGACCGGCGTGGTCTGGAACGCCTGCGCGCCGATCAGCATGCCGATGTAGAGCAGGATCGGCGAGATCGCGACCACCGGCACCAGCGCCAGCAGCACCGAGATGATGCCGAACCACGACAGCACCACCACCATGAGGCCGGTCGCGGCGGAATAGCCGATGCGGCCGCCCATCGCCTTCCAGCCGGGATGGCCGATATAGACCGCGTTGATGAAGGGGTTGCCCATCATGCAGCCGATCAGGCTGACGACGCCGTCGGCGGTCAGCACGCGCGTCGTCGGGTATTCGTCGCCGGCGGCTTCCGCGCTCTCGACATTGTCCATGGCCTCGACGAGGTCGTAGATGCCGAACGGAATCGCCGTCACCAGGATGATGCCGAGATACTCGAAGCCGGAGAACACGGTGCCCACGGCCGGCAGCGGCACCGAGAAGCCGAAATTGGCGAAGGCATCGCCGACGCCCTTGAGGCTGAGACCGCCGAGACCGAGGCCGAACAGGTTCGAGCCCCAGGCGATGATCATGCCGACTGCAATGGCGACGAGCCCCGCCGGCAGACCCTTCGGATATTTCACGCCGCCGAACCAGCTCACCAGGATGATCGCAAAGCAGACGAGACCGATCTGCGGCGTCATGTACATCTCGAGCGCCGGCCGCATCGAGATGAACGTCACGGAGACGCCTGCCAAGGTGCCGAGCAGCGCCGCGCGCGGCGTGATCCTGCGGATGTAGGGCGCGATGAAGCCGCCGATCATCAGGATGAAGCTCTGGAAGAACACCCAGACCAGGCCGGCCGACCAGCCCTTCAGCGGATCGCCGGTCTTCAAGGTGATCGGCAGCATGATCACGAAGGTGACGATGAACATGTGCGGGACGCTGACGCCGGAGGGCAGCGCGCAGACGTCGGTGCGTCCGGTCTTCTGCGCCAGGCGGTAGGCGAGAAAGGCGTAGTAGAACGTCGACAGGCACATCATCAGGCCGAGCGCCGGCAGGATGCGGCCGAACACCAGGCTGTCGGGCATCTTCAGCACGAACCGCAACAGCCCGGTGAGGACGAGCATGTTGACGAGGATGTTGGTGCCGAAACCGAAGAACGCGTTCCAGTCTCCTTGTGTCCAGAGCACTGGCTTGAAATCCGCTTTGACCGAGCTTGCCGTCCCGCTTCCGCTCATCGCCTTGCTCCCCTGTAAGTTAAGCGTTCACGTCTCCGAACTCATGACTTGGAATTGATGACGTCGAGCACCGCGGCCGAGGTCGCGACCCAGCCGAAGATGCCGCCCTGGGCCTTGATCATCCTCAGGCCCATCTCGTGGAATTCCGGAAAGTAGGACGCGCAGCCGTCGGAGATGACGACGCAGCGGTAGCCGCGGTCATTGGCCTCGCGCACGGTGGTGTTGACGCAGACCTCGGTGGTGACGCCGCACACCAAGAGATTGTCGATGCCGTACCGTTTCAGCACGTCGCCGAGCTCGGTGGCGTAGAACGCGCCCTTGCCCGGCTTGTCGATCACGACCTCGCCATCGATGGGATAGAGCGCGGGAATGATATCATGCCCCGGCTCTCCTCGGATCAGGATGCGCCCCATCGGGCCGGGATCGCCGATGCGCCGCGATGGCGCGCCGCGCTCGATCTTCGCCGGCGGCGCGTCGGACAGATCCGGCTCATGGCCCTCGCGGGTGTGCACGACGAGCATACCCATGCTTCGGGCTGCCGCCAGCACATTGGCGATCGGCTCTACGGCGCGCGCGAGCTGCGACACGTCATTGCCGAGCGTCTCGCCGAAGCCACCGGGCTCCATGAAGTCGCGCTGCATGTCGATGATGACGAGCGCGGTCGTAGACCAGTCCAACGCGATCGGCTCCGGCTCGGCGATAATGGTCGCGCTTGCCCTTGCAGGTGAGTTCGCCATGGCCACCGCTTGCCTCCCCGCGAGAATGCGTCGCAACAGGCAAAGCAAGCGCTATGCCATTGTGTACAATCGCCGGCCACGCCCCAGGCCGGACGAAGTCAGAACTAATTCAATGACTTGAAAGGGCGGCTCACAACTGCCCGGTCGCTGAGCAGTGAATTTCACGAAGGGAGCGGCTCATTTCTTGGGCGGCCAATGCATGCAGCGCTCGCGCTGCTGCGCGTCCATGCGCCATTGGGTGCCCGCCTCGGGAAGAACTCGCGCCGGCAGGCTCAGGTGCCTTTCAAGGCCAGAGCATGATGAGTTGAGGTCCGGTTGCGAACCGCGAAGGAGGTGCACTCCCTCTCCCGCTTGCGGGGGAGGGTTGGGGTGGGGGTGTCTCCTCGATTGACGCTGCCCGAGTGGAGGGAGCCCCCACCCGGCGCTTCGCGCCGACCTCCCCCGCAAGCGGGAGAGGTGAAGTGAGCCTGCGGCCAAGTCGACTAAACCAACAAACATCGTGGTCTAGCTGGCCTCGGCCCAGCGATTTCTGCGATCGGCACGAAACCGACGTTTCGAGAAGCGACCGCCGATCTCTGCTTTTGACCCTCAACCGACTTCGGTCCACGGCCAAGCGCACTGCATCGGCGTGCTGACGAGGCAAGATCTTTCGGCTATCCTTCAGTGCACACCATCAAAGGCGGGGCAGGACAGCGCCCACGAGAGGGAGATCGATGAGCACAGTCAGAAGCGCTCTGGCCCAGAAGAGTGGCGCCCTGATCCATGTTCGTTCCGGCGACATGGTCGTCGAAGCCTTGCGCCAGATGCGCGACAACCGGGTCCGGTCGGTGCTGGTCATCGACGACGACGT
>JBARNF010000993.1:0-3196 GCA_049802835.1 Bradyrhizobium sp. | reverse complement strand
GTGTTCTTGACCCGATGATTGAGCTCGTGGACCAGCACGCGATGGTGCTGCTCGATGGTCCGTCGCCGCGCGTTCTCGGTGCGCAGCGCGATCTCGTCCATCACGATCTCGCTGAGCTCGGTCAGCTGCGCGATGTCGTCGTCGCTCCAGGCCCGCGGCACGTGATCGATCGCGCACAACGCGCCGATCACCTCGCCGCTCGGCAGCCTCAAGGGCACGCCGAGATAGGCGATCACGCCGAGGACGGGCACCGCGAGATTGTCCCTCACCAGCGGATGCTGCTGCGCATCGCCAATGACCAGCGGCTGCGCCGTGCTCACCACATGCTGGCAGAAGGAGTGGCTGAGCGGCGTCTCGCGCAGCGAGGCCCACGGTTCGCACAGGCCAGCCGAACTCTTGAAGAACTGCCGGTCGCGATCGACCAGCGCGATGATCGAAGCCGGCGCCTGGAGCAGTCGCGTGGTCAGACGTGTGACGCGATCGAAGCCCGGCTCGGGCGGCGAGTCGAGCAGGTCGGTCTGCAACAAGGCAGTCAGTCGGTCTGGCGCGGGAGCGTCGCGATCGGGCGGCATGCGGGTCTTCGTTCGTCGGGCGATTCAGCCGGTGGTGACAGGCAGCACGACAGACCGAGCGGAGGTCATCCAGCCGCGGAACATCGTGCGACGCAGTTGAATTCGGCTGATACGAAGCCGGCACAGTCAGGATGAAACCTCGAGCGGGATATCCCCAGGCGTCGAGCGCGCGCGGACGAATCCAGGTTCCATGGCAGATAACCAAGGAGCAGAGTGTGGCCTGACCAAGGCAACACCGGCATTCTGCCGCAGGTTCTCTCTGGCATGTCGTATACCGCAGATCGGTGAGCGCCCCGCGGTGCGGCGGCGATAATCAGCCGCCCTTCACGGCACCCGCGGTCAAGCCCGCGACGATCTGCCGCTGTGCAAACACCGTCAGCAGCAGCACCGGCAACGTCACGATCAGCGCTGCGGCGGCGAGCGGTCCCCAGCTCAGCTGATCGAACGAGATCATGTTGTAGACCGCCACCGGCAAGGTTCGCGTCTCGCGTCCTGCCAGCACGACGCCGAATACGAAGTTATTCCACGAGAAGATCACCGCCAGGATGAAGGCGACGGCGAGCCCGGGCTTGGCGACCGGCAGCGCCACGTGGCGAAACACCTGCCAGCGCGTGGCGCCGTCGATGCGCGCGGCTTCTTCGAGCTCGAGCGGCGTGGTCTCGAAATAGCCGATCATGATCCAGATCACGATCGGCACGGTGACGACGAGATGGATGATGATCTGCGGCCACAACGTGCCGAGCAGGCCGAGCCACTGGAACATCAGGAACAGCGGGATGAGATAGGACAGGCCGGGCGTGATGCGCGCGATCAGGATCACGATCGCGGATTTGTGCGCGGCCATCCGCGCGATGCCGTAGCCGGCGGGCACGCCGACCAGCATCGCCAGCGCCGTCGCGCCGCCGGTCACCAGCACGCTGTTCTTGAAATAGGTGAAGAAGCGGTTGGAGGACAGCACGTCGGCATAGTTCTTCCAGGCGAAATGCTCCGGCCAGAACACCGGCGGATAGGCGGCGTTGTCGACCTCGAACTTCACCGACAGCGAGATCATCCAGTGGACGAACAGGATCGCCGGCGAAACGATGAGGAACACGCCGAGCGCGAGGCCGAGCCGGCCAAGAATGCTGCGCGCGCTCATGTGTCGCTCCCCAGCGCATTCCACTGCGCGCGCCGGCGCAGCACCAGCAGCAGCGCGGTCAGCGCAATGATCAGCGCGAAGAACACCACCGCGATCGCCGAGGCATAGCCGAGGTCGTAATAGACGAAGGCGACGCTGTAGAGATAGAGGTTGATGGTCTCCGACGCCGAGCCGGGACCGCCTTGCGTGATCGCGAAGATGATGTCGAAGCTCTTGATGGCGTCGATGCAGCGGATCATCGCGGCGATGAACAAAAACGGCATGATCAGCGGCAGGGTGATGTAGCGGAACATCTGCCAGCTGCTGGCGCCGTCGATCTGCGCGCTCTCGTAGGGCTCGGTCGGCAGCGAGGCGATGCCGCCGAGCACGATCAGCATGACCAGCGGCGTCCATTGCCAGGTCTCGACCAGCACCAGCGAGGGAATCACCGTGCCCGGATGGAACACCCAGAGCTGCGGCGGCAGGCCTATGAGCGACAGCAGGTAGTTGAGGATGCCGAGCTGCGGGTGGAACATCATCGTCCACACCAGCGCGATCGCGACCGGCGTCGCCATCATCGGCATGATGAACAGCGCGCGCAGCAATCCGCGCCCGGGGAAGCGGGCATGGAAGACCACGGCGGCGAAGGTGCCGAGCACCAGCGGCAGCAGCACAGATAAGGCTGTATAGGACAGTGTGTGGCCGACCGACTCGACGAAGCGCGGGTCGGCCGGCAGCCGGAAGTAGTTCGACAGCCCGACGAAGGTCGTGGGCGAACCGACCTTCCACTCCTGGAAGCTCATCCAGATCGTGAACAGCCAGGGAAAGATGATCACCGCGAGCACGGTGACCAGCGCCGGCACCACGAATGGCCAGTACGACGGCGGCCGCAACGCCCGTTCCGGCGCAGCGGTCTCCGTCGCCGCGCCAGCCTGTTCGACGATCGTGCTCACGCTTTCTCGCTGCGCTCCAGGATCGGCCGGAACTGCTCGTGCGCCTTCTTCAGCTCGGTCGCCGGATCGGCACCGGACAGCGTGGCGGTCAGCGCCGCACCGACGAGATCGCGGAATTCGGCGACCGGGATGATCACGGGCAGGCCGAGCTTAGAGATCTTGCCGGAGTCGATCGCCGACTGCAGCCACTCCTTCGGCATCTTCACGCCGCTCTGGACCTCTGCGTCGTTGAGCACCGAGTTGCGGAACGGCACGCCGCCGCCGGCCTGCACCAGGCGCGCGCCCTGGGCCTTGGAGACCATCCACTGGCACAGCAGCCAGGCCGCCTCCTTGTTCTTGCACGCCGCCGGGATGCCGACGCCGTCGCCATAGGTGGCGGAAAACTGGCCCTTTGGTCCGGCCGGCACCACGGTGTAGCCGACCTTGCCGACGACGCGCGAGGCGTTGGGGTCCTCCAGCGGCGGCGCCCAGCCGACGCCGTCGATCCACATCGCCGAGCGGCCTTGCGTGAACGAGGCCATCGACTCCATCCAGTTGAAGCCGGCGACGCCGGG
>JBARNF010000992.1:0-5063 GCA_049802835.1 Bradyrhizobium sp. | reverse complement strand
CCAATTCGGTGACCGGGTCAGGAGGTGCGGGCGGCGCCGGCGTCGATTGGACGTCGGTGGGGGCTGGCGGTGGCGGCGGTGGCGGCGGCGCGGCTTACACGACGGTGTCGGGCGCGGGTGGTCCTGGTGGGTCATATGGCGGCGGCGGAGGCGGAGCCGGATCGTCGACATTCGCTGGAAATGTCGGTGGTGCGGGTTCCCCGGGAATCGTCGTCATCACTTACACCCCTGTGTCGACGACGACATCGGGCGCCAGCGTGATGCGCACGTCGTCGTTTGCTTACGATTCGACCTCGGGTCTTCTGATCCAGGAGGTCGTGGAGCCGGATACGCCAGCGCTGCGGCTGCAGACGGACTACGTCTACAACGCGTTCGGCCAGAAGCAGTCGGTCACCGTCAGCGGCGCCGACATCGTCAGCCGTTCGAGCACCACGAGCTATGACGGGCGTGGGCAGTTCCCGACCTCCAACAGCAATGCGCTGGGGCAGAGCGAAACCCTGCAATACGATGCGCGCTTCGGCCAGCCGACCAGCCATACCGGCCCGAACGGCCTGACGACGACCTGGAGCTATGACGATCTCGGCCGCAAGACGCAGGAAACGCGCTCGGACGGCACCCAGACCCGCTGGAGCTACCAGTTCTGCAGCGGCGTGAACGGCGGCAGCGCCAGCTGCCTCTCCGGCGCAAGCTATCTGGTCCAGGAGACGCCTTACGCCGCCGACGGGGCGACCGTGAACGGCCCAGTGACGACCGTGTTCTTCGACACGCTGGAGCGCGAGATCGGGCGCCGGACACAAGGTTTTGACGGCAGCACCGTTCAGGCCACCAAGACCTATGACGCGCTCGGGCGGGTGACGCAGACCAGCCGGCCGTATTTCCTGAACGGCGGCACGCCGCAATACACGACGTTGACCTATGACGTTCTCGGCCGGGTGGTCGCCTCAACCCAGCCGGACGGCAGCGTGGCCCAGACCGCCTATCACGGCCTGACCACGGTCGAGACCAATGCGCTCAACCAGACGCGCACGGTCAGCAAGAACAGCCAGGGCCAGGTGGTCTCGGTCACCGACACGCTCGGCAAGACCATGACCTACGCCTATGACGCGGTCGGCAATCTGGTGCAGACCACGGATGCGGTCGGCAACGTCGTCAGGGCGACCTATGATCTGCGAGGCCGGAAGATCGCGAGCAGCGATCCCGATCTCGGCAACTCGACCTATAGCTATAACACGCTAGGGCAACTGGTCACGCAGACCGATGCCAAGGGGCAGACGGTCAGCCTGAGCTACGACAGGCTGGGCCGTCTGGTGCAGCGGGTCGAGCCGGACATGACCTCGGCCTGGGTGTACGACACCGCAGCGAACGGCATCGGCAAACTGGCCTCGAGCAGCATTACGTCGGGCTCCGGCAACGGTTTTGGTCGCAGCTTCAGCTATGACAGCCTCGGCCGTCCGCTGCAGGTCGCGACCACGATCGATGGCACGACCTACACCATGGCCGCGACCTATGACGCCAACAGCCGGCTGAGCAAGGTCAGCTATCCCTCCGGCTTCACCGCTCGCTATGGCTACAACACCCTCGGCTTCGCCAACCAGCTCCAGGACGATACCAATGCGCAGTCCTACTGGGCCGCGAATGCGATGGATGCCGACGGGCATCTGACCCAGCAGACCGCCGGCAACGGCCTGGTGACGAGCCGTGTCTTCGATCCGCTGACCGGACGGCTGGCCAGTGTTGCGACAGGCGTCGGCAGCGCCGTGCAGAATCTGAGCTTTGGCTATGACCGGCTCGGCAACCTGACCTCGCGCAGCGACGCTAACACCAATGTCAGCGAAAGCTTCAACTATGACGAGCTGAACCGGCTGATGACGTCGACCACCAGCCTCAATCCGACGCCGCTGGTGAAGACCTATGCCTACAGCGCCATCGGCAACATCCTGTCGAAATCGGATGTCGGCACCTACAGTTATCCGGCAGCAGGGACGCCGCTGCCGCACGCCGTCATGAGCGTTGCCGGCGGCAGCATCAATGCCACCTTCACTTATGACGCCAACGGCAACCAGACCGCCGGTCTCGGTCGCAGCATCGTCTATACGTCGTACAACAAGCCGGCGAGCATCACGCAAGGCACACGGACGATCTCGTTCGTCGACGACACCGAGCACCAGCGCTTCAAGCAGGTGACGCCGGAAGGCACGACGTTGTATATCGTCGGCTTCGGCGTCATGGCCGAGGTGCAAAATCCCGGCACGACGACGCAGAAATGGACCGACTATCTCTCGGTGGGCAATGCCAAGGTCGGCATGCGGGTGGCGCAGACGGCGGCCAGTGGCACCACGCTGACGACGCGCTACTTCCACACCGACCATCTCGGCTCGATCGTGGCGCTGACCGACGAGAACGGCCTGCTGCAGCAGCGCCTGTCGTATGACGCCTGGGGCAAGCGGCGCAACGTCGACGGCACCGACGACGTCGCTGGTAGCACCACCAGCCAGACCACCCGCGGCTTCACCGGCCAGGAGGAGCTCTCGGTCGCCGGCCTCGTGCATCTGAACGGCCGTGTCTACGATCCCTTGCTCGCCCGCTTCACCAGCGCCGATCCGACCGTGACCGAGCCGCTCAATCCGCAGGGCTGGAACCGCTACTCCTATGTCGGCAACGACCCGCTGACCTTCACCGATCCGAACGGCTTCAACTGGTTCTCCAGCTTCTTCGGCGGCATCTTCAACTGGCTGGCCAAGCCGATCCAGCGGTTGTTCCAGCAGGTTCCGATGCTGGCTAGCATCGTGCAACTGGCGGCGACAATTGGCCTGACGTTATTCATCGGGCCCCAAGCAGCCGCGGCAGTCGCAGCGGTTTTTGTCACCGGGTTGCAGGGGGGGAGTCTCGCGCAAGCATTGAGAGCGGGTGCTATCGCAGCCGCGAGTGCGTTTGCGTTCAGCTCAATTGGTCCTGCGCCGTCGTTGGCGTCGATTGGTGCCGATCCGCTTCAGTACGCTACTTATGTTGGTAAGAACGCTTTGGTTGGCTGTGCATCGTCGGTTGCCTCGGGCGGCTCTTGTGGATCTGGTGCGGCCGCTGCGGCGGTAAGCGCCGGCTTATCTCCTGTTACGAACGAATTCTTTCCGAAGGCCAAGTCGGATATTGGCCAGCGCATCGGCGCATCCATCATGGAAGCTACGGCAGGTGGATTGGCGTCAGTGGCCGGCGGCGGAAAGTTTGCCAACGGAGCCCTTACGGCGGCACTTCAATATAATATCTCGCTGGGTCCGATCGAATCCGATTCGAACATGGATGCAATGGCATCCGATCTTTGTGCGATGAACAAGTATCCCGATCCCATTTGTATGGGTGAAGGGATCGAATCTAGAGTTTCGAAAGGGGGACTGCTCCGTGGGGGATCGGCTCGTTCGGCCGTCGAGGGCGACTTCGTCGGGCCGCGAATGCCATCAAACAGGTGGCCAAACACCCCGGATGAGATGGATGATTTGTTGGGAGTTCCTGGAAAGCCGATCCCTGACGGGCCTTCCACTCCGGGCCGGGGCAAGGTTGTCTGGTCTCCAAACGAGGACACCAAAATTACTTTCGAACAGCATCCATATCATCCAAATGCGCCCGACTGGCATCAAGGTCCGCATTGGCATCTTGATACGCCTGCAGCTAGACACCAGCGGTTCCTGCCAGGCGATGCGTTTCCGTAGTCGACAAGGAGATCTCATGAATATCGATCCCGTTACGTTTATAGACAAAGACTCTGGAGATGAAGGGTTTGTTCAAGTTCGTGTTGTCGGAAGTGTCGTGGGTTTGGCGCTCTCACTGAAACAAGATGGCGACCTTGAGGTACTGTTCGGTGCCCCCGAACTTGACCGAATAATTAACGCACTCGAGATGGCTCGCCGTGCGATTGAGGCGTCTGAGTGAACTTGCAATGTGCTAAAAGAATCAATGCCGTGTGGGTGTGGAGGTTGCGGCGACAGTGCTGTAATTGGTCAGCTTATTGAAGATGAGCGCGTTCAGCATGGTCGCGACGCACTTGGGTGCCTGTGTGGCGTCACAATCATGCGCAGAACTTGACCGAAGCTAATGATGGTCGTGCGCAGCTCTGGGTTGTGTAGCTGTGGTCCCTGTGAAATGTTGCATTAAAGCATGTGCATGACTCGTTGGCGTATCCCGCAAACAATATCTCTGGTGAGCGAAACCCCTTAGACTGTGCTTGTTAGTTGCTGGGCAGCACAGCTGCTCGAAGTCGGGGTGATTGCGTGCGCGGCGGAGTTCGCAAAGTTCGGTGGATGGCGTTGCCCGTGGCGCTGGCGCTGTCGGCGTGCCAGACGATGGAGGGCACCTCGTCGTTCGCCTGGAGCACAAGTGCGGCGGACGCCGGAGCGGCCGCACAGGCGCAGGCGGCGATGCGCTCGCCTTCGGGGAGTGCGCTTGCCGGAAAGATCTCGGGCTCGCCGTTGCTCGATGACAACCGGGGTGGGCCGGCGACGATGGTCGAGGGCACCGGGCGCTTCGTCGGCGAGCCGCCGACCGGGGCTGTGTCGCGCGGCACGGAGGACGTGATCGACGGCGTCACCATCAATCTCGTCGGCGTGCCGGCGCCGCAGGCGGCGAAGACGGTGCTCGGCGACATTCTCGGTGTCAAATACACGGTCGATCCGGGGATCGAGGGGCGGATCACGATTCAGACGTCGAAGCCGGTGGCGCGGGCGGCGGTCATCGATCTGTTCCAGGCGGCGCTGCGGGCGAATAATGCGGCCGTGGTCAACAATCGCGGCATCTATCGCATCGTGGCGGCGGACCAGACTGCGACGTCATCAGCGTATCGCACCGATGACGTAGCTGACAGCGGTGAGATGGTCGGCAACGGGTTGCAGGTGGTGCAGCTGAAATATGTCTCGGCATCCGAGATCCGGCGCGTCGTCGAGCCGATCGCGCCGCGCGGCGGGGTGGTGCGGGTCGACGATGCGCGCAACCTGATCACGCTGTCGGGCAACCGCCAGGAGATCGCGGCGATGATGGATGCGATCGCGCTGTTCGACGTCGACACCATGAAGGGCATG
>JBARNF010000991.1:0-10687 GCA_049802835.1 Bradyrhizobium sp. | reverse complement strand
GCGCGGTTTCAAGCTCGCTGACGGCCGCATGATCGAGCTCACCGATCGCAGCCAGCCGCGCGAGCTGCGCGAGGCGGTGCTGCATTCGGTCTGCACGCATTTCTCGACCGTGCTGGGTCCCGATTCCGACTGGTATCACGAGGACCACATCCATCTCGATCTCGCCGAGCGCCGCAGCAATTACCGCATCTGCCAGTGGGACGTCCTCGATCCTCTGCCCAAGATCGCGCCGCTGATGCCGGCCATGCGTCCCGACGAGGCACCGCCGCGCGAGACGGCGGACGCCGGCGAGGAGGGCAAGGAAGGCAAGGAGGGAAAGGAGGGAAAGTCTGCGGGGAAGGCGCGAACAGGAACTGCACCGGATGCCGCTTCCGAACAGTCCCGTGGTGCTTCCGAGCCGGCCGCGGGCGGTGGCGCTGCCGCAGAAGCCGAGGAGACCGAGCCGGCCGCGCCAGCGCCGCAGCCCGCGCCCGCCAAGGGCGCAAACGCAAAGAAGAAGCATAGGAACAGGTCGTGAGCGATCGCCGGCCGATCCGTTGCGCCGTGATTCATCGAGGCCGTGCAGCGAATCGGCGAACGAAGCGACAGATCGGCGGCGCGGCTTCGCGCCCCAGAGCGGAAGGCCAAAACCAGAGAGAGCGCCGGTTGCCCGACGCTCTCTGAAAGGATGCCAAACGCGTTTCTCGGCTTTTGATGTCGTGCCGGCCTCAGCCGAGGTTCACTGCATCGCAGCGTAGGTGCCGCCGCCTTGCAGCGCCATCTGCGGCTTGTAGGGCGAGTCGCCCTTCTTCGGATCCAGCACCACGACGATGGTGCCGACCTTGACCCGGTTATAGAGGTCGATGGCGTCCTCGTTGGTCAGGCGGATGCAGCCCGAGGAGATCGATGCGCCGATATATTCCGGCTGGTTGGTGCCGTGGATGCGGAACAGCGTGTCCTTGCCGTTGGCATAGAGGTACATCGCGCGCGAGCCCATCGGATTGTCAGGGCCGGGGGCGACGAAGGTTGGCACGCCCAGGCGTTCGATCTCGCCCTTGGTCGGGTGCCAGGCCGGCCATTCGGTCATGGCGCCGACCTTGGCGATGCCGGACCAGGCCATCGCCTCCTCGCCGACCGTGATGCCGTAGCGGATGGCCTTGCCGCCATCGAGCACGTAATAGAGGTAGTGGCTGTCGGAATCGACCACGATCGAGCCCGGGGCTTCCTTGCGATGGTATTCGACGATAGCGCGCCGGTAGGGCTCGGCGACCGGGGTATTGGCGTAGCGGATCTTCGCAAGAAGTTCCTTGTCCTTCGGCTTGAAGGCCTGGCTGTTCGTCGCCTCGAAGGTCGTGGCCTGCATGCAGCCCGACAGCATCAGGCCGGCGGCCAGGAGTCCGAGTTTCACCTTCAGCGACATGTCACCGATTCCAATTGCAGTTGACGTTGCAATGACCCGACCGTGCCATCGCACCGCGATTCCGATCATCCCATTATCGCCAAAATCGATCTCAATTCCAGCCACTACGCGCACAGGTCGCGCTGCAGCGCCGTGAATGTTGCTTTTTTGCCGCAAAGTTCCGGCCATTCATCCACAGCTGTGCCCATGATGGCACGGTCATCCTCATTGGTCGGCGTTCCTCGTCCGAAAAAGCCGATAGACCCCACCACCAAGCTGCGTCACAAGGCAGCAGCATCCCTCCGCTAAGCCCCCGAAACCACCTTTCCCGATTCGGAGTCCTCCATGTTCTCGGTGTTCGTTCCGTCCGAATCCTCGCTGAAGAAGGCGGCCATCACCGATCCCGCGACGTTGCCTGAGAACGCGGTCTGGGTCGACCTGGTCAACCCGAGCGGCGCCGAGGACCGGGCGGTCGAAAAGCTCGCGGGCATCGCGGTACCGACGCGAGAGGACATGCAGGAGATCGAGATCTCCAGCCGTCTCTACATCGAGAACGGCGCCCGCTACATGACGGCGACCCTGATGTGTCACTCCGACTCCGACATGCCCCGGACCACCGCCGTGACCTTCATCCTGGCCGGCCACCGCCTGGTCACGGTCCGCTACGACCAGCCGAAGCCGTTCGCGGTGGTCGAGGCCAAGCTGGCCCGCAGCTGTGCCCCGGGCGTCACCGGCGAGATGGTGCTGATGGAGCTGCTCGACGCCGTGATCGACCGTTGCGCCGACATCCTCGAGCGGGTGGGGGCCGACATTGACCAGGTCAGTCACGAGATCTTCGAGCCGAACAATGAGCGGCACGGCCATGCCAAGCAGTATTCGCAGATCCTGGCTGCGATCGGCCGCAAGGGCGACCTGACCTCGAAGGTGCGCGAGAGCCTGGTGTCGATCGGCCGCCTCGTCACCTTCCTGTCCGCGGTGGTCGAGGGAGTGAAATGGTCGAAGGACATGCGCGAGCAGCTCAAGACGATGCAGCGCGACGTCGCATCGCTCTCCGATCACGCGTCCTATCTCGCGAGCAAGATCACCTTCGTGCTCGACGCGATGCTCGGTGTCGTCAACCTCGAGCAGAACAACATCATCAAGCTGTTCTCGGTGATGGCGGTGGTGCTGATGCCGCCGACCTTGATCGCCTCGATCTACGGCATGAACTTCAAGAGCATGCCCGAGCTCGATTGGGCGCACGGCTATCCGTTCGCGCTCGTGCTGATGCTGATCGCGGCGATCGTTCCGTACTACATCTTCAAATTGAAGAAGTGGCTGTAGGACGGCTCACACCCGAAACCGCTGGTATTCCGTATAGGCAAATGTTGCCCGCACGGAGTGCGGCATGGCGCGCGGCGATGCCTTGATCTCGCCGGCTTTTCGCAACTAGTCCGGCATGTTCGGCAGCAGCACGAATGCGTGCGACGCAGTCCGGATCCATGGGCTATGCACATCAAGTGTCAGATGCGCCAGCGTGCGAGAAATACTTGTTAGACCAACTGCAATGTCGCTGCAAAGCCGCCCCAATTCCTCAGGTAAAATTTGACGGGAACACTGAACGTTTGATCGAAACTTCTCTGCGATAAGTCAGCTCGTGAGCATGACCAACTCCGAGCGCTTTGGCGCATGGCATGCAAGACGAAGCTTCAGGGCGCGTTCATCGCGTCTTAGCCAAGAGGCGGCAATGGTTGAGAAACGCATAACGGCATCGAACAACGTGGTCGATCTCGCCAGCTATCAGCGTGGCCGCGTCGACATCGTCGTGGCCCATGCGCTGTCGCCGCGCACCTGCCGCTATTGCGGTGCCGATCTCGATGAGGACGAGCGCGAGGACGATTGCTCGAGCGCGCTCAACGTCGAATCTGCCCGCCTGCGCTGGCGCGCAGCGCAGATCCTGCGCGGCCTGGTGTGCGAAGCCTGAACGAACGTTCTCGATTCGACGGTATCCCCGCGCTGCCGAAATGTGCAGCCCGCACCTTTAAATTCAGTATACCAATGCCGCCGCATGACCAGCGCTCCCGCCGGGGGCGCTGTTAGTTTGTAGCGCTCGGCGTCGCCGGCATCGATCTTTGCAAATGGCGTTAATCGCGCATCGGCTCGGACGCGCAGTCCTGTTCGAGAGCGGCAAGGCGGCGTCAACCAATTCAGGGGCGGGCCCGGCGGCTCATTTGCCGTTCGACGATCGTCCTCAGACGTGCTGACCGCCGTTGATGTGGATCTCGGCGCCGTTCACGTAGGAGCTGGTCTCGCTGCACAGCACGTAGATGATCTTGGCGACCTCGTCGGGGGTGCCGAGCCGCTGCATCGGGATCTGCTCCCGCACGATCTTCTCGGTGCCCGGCGACAGGATCGAGGTGTCGATCTCGCCCGGGGCGATGGAGTTGACGCGCACGCCGACCCGGCCGAAATCCGATGCCATTTCACGTGTGAGTGCCGCCAATGCCGCCTTCGAGGTCGCATAGGCAGCTCCCGCAAAGGGATGCACGCGCGAGCCGGCGATCGAGGTGACGTTGACCACGGAGCCCCTGGCCGCCTTCAGCTCGTTGATCAGGCCGCGCGCCATCATGATCGGCGCGAAGAAGTTGACGCGGAAGACGTGATTCCAGGTCTCGAGGTCGGTGTCGACGGTGCCGAGCCGCGCACCGCCGGTCCCCTTGGGCGAAATCGCCGCATTGTTGACCAGCGCATGCAGCTCGCCGCCATCGATCCGCTGCTTGATCTCGGTAATCGCGCGCACGGTGTCCTTGGGATCGGAGAGGTCGACCTGGACGTGGTCCTCGGGGCCCGCGCCCCACGGGCATTCCTCCGGGAACGGATGCCGCGAGCAGGTGAGGACGCGCCAGCCGGCGGAAGAGAAGCGGATCACCGTGGCGTGGCCGATGCCGCGGCTGGCGCCAGTCAGGAGCATCGTGCGTCGCGGCTGATTGGAGGAGGTCGGCATGAAGGGTTATCTCTCCCGATCCACGAAGGATCAGCTTACCACAATGGTTATGAGTTCGGCGCGCGATTCATGCGCGCCGACGTCGAAGCGTCGCCTTGGATGTTGGCATCAGACGAAGGCAGCGCGGGCCGCGGTCGCCCTTTACGGATACATCCTCACCTTCGTCCACGGCTTGTCGGCGGCCTGGCGCCGGAATTCGATCCGGTCGTGCAGGCGGAATGGCCGGTCGTGCCAGAACTCCATGCAGACAGGCGCGATACGCCAGCCGCTCCATCCCGGCGGGCGCGGCACCTCGCCGATGATGTATTGGGCGGCCACCTTGGCGATCGCCTGCTCGAAGGCAAAGCGGCTCTCCAGCGGCTGCGACTGCTTGCTCGCCCAGGCGCCGAGCTGCGCCTGCTTCGGCCGGGTCGCGAAATAGGCGTCGGCCTCTGCGTCGGTCACCGGCGTGACGGGGCCGCGGATGCGGACCTGCCGCCGCAACGACTTCCAGTGAAACAGCAGCGCGGCCTTCGGATTGGCGGCGAGCTCGCGGCCCTTCTGGCTGGCCTTGTGGCTGTAGAATACGAAGCCTGACTCGTCATAGCCCTTCATCAGCACCATGCGCACGTCGGGCAATCCATCCCCGTCCACGGTCGACAGCGCCATCGCATTCGGATCGTTGGGCTCGCTCTTCGTGGCCTCGGCAAACCACTCCGCAAACAGCACAAACGGCTCCCCCGCCTGGGTAAAATCGGCCGATGTACCGGATGTTAAGGTTGTCTGGTGTTTGATGGTGGTGGGGTCGGTCATGTGTATGGGGAGTCCGAGTTTTGCGTTCACCCGCGGCCAGGAGCGCGCAAGTCCATTCCGTTCCGGTCCTATATAGGGCATCGGTCCGGCTTGGCCTATCCGCGATCGGTCATGCCGGCACCGCTTTGACACTCATTCTAATCGGTCTGTCCGGCGGCGGTTGCAGCCTGGCGCGTCCCGAATCGGCCTTCGCCAAGATGGACGATGCCGAGATCACGGGCTCGATCAGTCCGCCGCTCGAGCGCGAGCCGACCGAGGGCGACCTTGCCTTCGCCCGCAACGCGGCCTCCGACGTGCTGACCAAGGGTGACAAGGACTCCAGCCAGCCCTGGCAAAATCCGCAGACCGGTGCTCGCGGCTCGGTGACACCGATCGCCAGATCCTATACCGGGGAAAGCGGCCGTACCTGCCGGGATTTCCTGGCGAGCTATGTCAACGGCAAGACCGAGCGCTGGCTGCAGGGATCGGCCTGCCGGATCGAGCGCGGACGCTGGGACATCAACACACTCAAACCCTGGCAGCAAAGCTAGCCGGGGACCTCTGGAACCCGTTGCAGAAATACAACGGACGCACCAGATGAAATGCGAAGCGGGCGGGGAGCCCATAGGTTAACATCTGATTTTCTGTAAGGAGACGTGACGGATGCGTGACCCCTATGAGGTCTTGGGGGTGCCGCGAAGCGCCAGCGCTGCGGCCATCAAGAGCGCCTATCGCAAGCTCGCCAAGAAGCACCATCCCGACAGCAACAAGGATGACCCGAAGGCATCGGCGCAGTTCGCCGAGATCAATTCGGCCAACGAGATCCTGGGTGACGAGGAGAAGCGCAAGCAGTTCGATCGCGGCGAGATCGATGCGGAAGGCAAACCGCGCTTCCAGGGCTTTCCAGGCGGCGCGGCCGGCCGGGGCGGTCCGGGAGGCTTCGAGAGCTACACCTTCCGCAGCGGCGGGGGCGGTGGCGGCTTTGGCGGCGGCGCCGGCTTCGAGGACATCCTGAACAGCATGTTCGGTGGTGCAGCCCAGCGCGGCGCGCGGGCCGGCGGCGGCGGCCCATTCGAGTTCGATACCGGCGGCGTCGGTGTCGATCTCGATCTCAAGGTGGCGATGTCGGTGACGCTCGAGGAGTCCGTCAACGGCGGCGAGAAACGCGTGCGTCTGCCCTCCGGCAAGGAGCTCAACGTCAAGGTCCCGCCCGGCGTCGTCGCGGGCCAGCAGATCCGGCTGAAGGGGCAGGGTGAGAGCGCACCCGGGCACCGGCCAGGCGATCTGCTGATCACGATCCAGATCGCGCCTCATCCCTTCTTCAAGGTCGAGGGCAGCGATCTCAGGCTCGACCTGCCGATCACCCTCTACGAGGCCGTATTGGGCGCCAAGGTGCGCGCGCCGACGCTGGGCAGCGCGGTCGAGCTGTCGATCCCGAAGAACACCTCGAGCGGCCGGACCTTCCGGCTGAAGGGCAAGGGTCTGCCCAAGACCGATGGCTCGACGGGGGACCTGTTCGTCACCACGCGGATCGTGCTGCCGGACGGCAACGACGCCGACCTCGAGGCGCTGATGACCAAGTGGCGCGACCGCCATCCCTATAATCCGCGCAGCAACCTGTCTTGAGGCCGCGTTGCCGGCCGCAGCCGTGCGATCAACCTCTTCCGCAAGCGGGAGGGGAAATGCGCATCGGACGATGGATGAGAAGAAAAGTGCGGCCTCGAAAGGGGGACCAGCGCGGTACAAAACCCCGATCGAGGCCGCTTCCGTGTCGATCGGCGGATCGAACACTCGTCATTTTTTCGTGAACTTTTGGTGCGATATTGAGACCCGTCGGTGACCTGATTCCAGATTTCCGGTGACCGAATTGCGGCGTCGACCTTGACGTGTCCGCCGGCCGATTGCGGCGGGTGCCGCCGCTCCGCGGTGCATCATTTGCCGCCCGCCGACAAGCCTCTCTGATCATGCTGGGAATTGCGACGGTGCCCGCGTCAGGGGAGCTCCCGGAGCGTCCTACCGCTAGCCGCCCGTCCGTTCGGACTGGTCATAAACAAGGCGTGCAACCTGCGTGAGACGCGTACGGTCGCTTCCGCCGGTAACGACGTAGCTGACGCCGCGCTCTGCCCAGGACAGCGCGGCGGCATTGCCCTGAGCGGTGTAGCGCATCTCGGCCGCATCGATCCCCGTCTTGGTCGCATAAACGGTGAAGCGCTCGCCGGAGGCGCTCTCATACATCAGAAACGAGGCCGGGCCGGTGAGGCCAGGCAACAGCCGTCCGCCAACGAGCTTCAGCCCGGTGGTCTCCAGCTCGGGCGCCTGCACGGTGCGGCCGCAGCGGCGCGTCAGCCATTGCTGCAGATGGGCCTTCTCGTCCCCGGGCACTTCGACCGGATGGCGCACTTCGACGACGTAGAGGCGATGTGCATCGAGAGCCTCGCCGGCTAGGCTCTGCAGCAGCGATGGGGAGGACGCCGCGCCGTGCGCGACCCAGCCGACCGCGCCGCCGATCGCGAAGGCGACGAGGCTCGCGGCGACCGCGCCAAAGACCCATCGCCGCGGCCTGCGGTCCAACTGGTCCAGGTCGAGGCGCGGTGGCACCGGCTCGTTGGCGGCGGCATCGTAGCGGGCATGCAGCGCCTCGGCCATCCTGCGCCAGGATTGCACCCGTTCGGCCTCTGCCGGATGCGCGGCGAGCCAGGCCTCGACGTCGCTGCGGCGCTCGACCGGCAGCTCATCGTCGACATAGGCGTGCAGCTCGTCTTCGGTGACGGGAATGGTCGGATCGGTCATCATTTCAATCTCGTTGCAGTCGGGCGGTCGCGCAGAAGCATGCCCGCAGCGGCTTTGAGCAGGCGAACGCGGCAGGGCGGCATTTGTACGATGGATCGCGCGGTCATTTCACACTCCGCAGCGCCGGCCGCTCGCCCTCGATCACGGCGCGGACATGGGCGCGGGCGCGGGCGAGGCGCGACATCACGGTGCCGATCGGCACGCCCTGGATCTCGGCCACCTCGCGGTAGCTCATGCCTTCGAGCACCACGAGCAGCAGCACGGCGCGCTGCTCCTCGACAAGTGTCGCGAGCGCGCGTTCGATGTCGCGGCCCTCGGCCTCGGTGCCGCTGGCATCCGGATTGTCGTCCTGGAGCGGCATGAAGTGCGGCCGCCGCGCCAGCGAGCGCCGCCGGTTCTTGTTGAGATTGGTCAGGATCGTGTACAGCCAGCTTCGCAAGTCGCCGCCCAGGAACAGCCGTTCCGACCGCAGCGCCCGGACCAGTGTGTCCTGAACCAGATCGTCGGCCGCGTCCACGTCGCGCGTCAGCGCCCGGGCATAGCGCCGCAGTGCCGGGATCATGGCCTCGACGCTTTGACGAAACGCGCTCATGGGGTGCCCTGCGGCCGTTCAACGTTGTGACAAAGGTGCGGGCCGCAACCGCGCCTTGCATAGACCATAACACCGCGGTGACAAGCCTATTCCGGCCCGGCAATTCCGCCGGCGCTTTGCCACAGAGCGGGCGGAATGGGGCTGTACCGGGCCAGACCGGTGGTGTACGTCCACTCCTTAATAATCAGTTCGATGGGAAGCCGCATGGCGCAGATTTCAGGTTTGATGCAGGGCAAGCGCGGGGTCGTTCTCGGCGTGGCCAACAACCGCTCGATCGCCTGGGGCATTGCGAAGGCGGCGCGCGCGGCCGGCGCGGAGATCGCGCTGACCTACCAGGGCGACGCGCTGAAGAAGCGGGTCGAGCCTTTGGCGGCCGAGCTCGGCGGCCTCGTGCTCGGCCATTGCGACGTGACCGATCCCGCCACCATCGACGCGGTGTTCGATGTGCTGAAGGAGAAATGGGGCAAGATCGACTTCGTCGTGCACGCGATCGCCTTCTCCGACAAGGACCAGCTCGACGGCCGCTACATCGAGACCACGCAGGACAATTTCTCCAAGAGCATGCTGATCAGCTGTTACTCGCTGACCGCGATCGCGCAGCGCGCCGAGAAATTGATGACCGACGGCGGTTCGATCATCACGCTGACCTATTACGGCGCCGAAAAGTGGATGCCGCACTACAACGTGATGGGCGTCGCCAAGGCGGCGCTGGAAGCGAGCGTGCGCTATCTCGCCGCCGATCTCGGCGAGAACAACATCCGCGTCAATGCGATCTCGGCCGGCCCGATCAAGACGCTTGCCGCCTCGGGCATCGGCGATTTCCGCTATATCCTGAAGTGGAACGAATACAACGCGCCGCTGCGCCGGACGGTCACCATCGACGAGGTCGGCGACAGCGCGCTGTATCTGCTGTCGGACCTGTCGCGCGGCGTCACCGGCGAGGTCCATCACGTCGATTCCGGCTATCACGTGGTCGGGATGAAGCGGCCCGAGGCGCCCGACATCTCGCTCAGCAATTCCGTCGGCGCCAAGGACTAGCGTTTCGCCCGCGATGCCCCGACCCACGATCTACTACATCCGCCACGGCGAGACGGAATGGAATGCGCTCGGCCGGCTGCAGGGCACGCAGGACATTCCGCTCAATGCGCTCGGCCGGGTGCAGGCGGTTCAGGCCGGCAACATCCTGGCCGAACTCATCGCGCGCAACGGCCACGACGTGGCGCGCCTGCCGTTCGTCGCCAGCCCGCTCAGCCGCGCCCGGGCGACCATGGAGCTGGTGCGCGAGACCCTGAAGCTGCCGGCCGACGATTATGGCCTCGACGCGCGGCTGCGCGAGATCGGCTATGGCAAATGGGAGGGCGCGACGCTGCCGGAAATGCAGGTGGCCGATCCCGCCTTTTATGCCAAGCGCCTGACTGATAAATGGATGCTGGCGCCCGAGGGCGGCGAGACCTATGCCGATGTCGAGCGCCGGGTGCGCGACTGGTACGAGGAGCTGTCTGGCGATATCGTGGCGGTCGCGCATGGCGGCACGGCGCGGGCGCTGATGGTGGCGCTCGGCTTCGAGACGCCGCACAGCGCTGTCGACCTGCCGATCCAGCAGGGCGCGGTCTATGTGTTCGGCGACGACGGGTTCGAGAAGTACAGTTGATGCTTGCGCGTCATTCCGGGGCAGCCCGCAGGGCTGAACCCGGAATCTCGATGTGAGTCCGGCAATCTCTGGATTCCGGGTTCGATGCTGGCGCATCGCCCCGGAATGACGTGCCCTGGTTTGACCGCTCGGGTCCTGCACGATACCACGATCGGTGATCGGTACGCTGCCCTCAACCACTTGGCTCGAGCTCATGTCCTTCAACACCTTCGGCCACATGTTCCGCGTCACCACCTTCGGCGAGAGCCACGGCGTGGCCATCGGCTGCGTGGTCGATGGCTGTCCGCCGCGGATCCCGCTACAGGCCGATGAGATCCAGCGCGATCTCGATCGCCGCCGGCCGGGCCAGTCGCGCTTCACCACCCAGCGCCAGGAGCCGGACCAGGTGAAGATCCTCTCGGGCGTGATGGCCGATCCCGACAGCGGCACACAGGTCACGACCGGCACGCCGATCGCGCTGTTGATCGAGAACACCGACCAGCGCTCCAAGGACTATTCCGAGATCAAGGACAAGTTCCGCCC
>JBARNF010000990.1:0-6215 GCA_049802835.1 Bradyrhizobium sp. | reverse complement strand
CACGAGCACCTTGTCGGCGACGAGGCGCTTCAGCAGCGGCCAGACCGCGCGGTCGAACGCCGGCAGCTTCGTCGCGCCCCCGTGCAGCGCATCGAAGCGGCGGCCGCCGATTGCGATCGTCAGATCGAGCAGCGCCCGTTCGATCGGCCCTGCGATCCCGCGGTGATGCATGACCAGCGAATAGATCCGCTCGTAGATGCGCGGCACCGAAATCAGGATGGTCGGGCGGACCTCCAACAGATCGTCCGGCAGCTGCTTCACCGAGCGTGCATAGGCGACGCAGGCGCCGATCGCGATCGGGTAGTAGTAGCCCGCGGTCCGCTCGAACGTATGCGACAGCGGCAGGAACGACAGGAACACGTCGTCTGGGCTTGCCGCGAGCCGCTGATGGATCGCCTTGAGGTTGGACACGACGTTGTCGTGCGACAGCATCACGCCTTTCGGCCGTCCCGTCGTGCCCGAGGTGTAGACGATCGCGGCGAGGTCGTGAGGATCGATGGCCGGATCGTCGCGAGGCGGCTCGGCGTCGGCATGAGCGTCCAGCCAGGCCGCGAGGCCGATGACACGCGGATCACCGCCTGCCGCGCGAGCTGGTCGCATCTCGGCGCAGACGATCCGCCTGAGTTCGGGAAGGGCCTCGCCGACCGCCGCGATCTCATCCCAGCGCTCGTCGGAATCGACCAGCAGCAGCCGGGCGCCGGAGTCAGCGAGGATGTAGGCGATGCTGTCGGCATTATCGACCGCATGCATCGGGACCGGGACCAGCCCGCGCGACAGCGCCGCCTGGTCCATCGCGAGATGCGCGATGCCGTTCGGCATCAGGATGGCGATGCGCTCGCCCTTGGCGAACCCCTCGGCCGCAAGCGCCCGTCGCCAGCGATCGACGATGGCGTCGATCTGGCGCCAGGAAAAGCTCGCCCATCCGCCGTGCTCCGGGTCGAAATGGCGATAGGCGGCGTTGTCCGGGCTCAGTCCGACCCGCCAGCGCCACAGCCCGGGCAACGTCGAAACCGCCGCCAGCGGATTGGCCGCGCTGATGCGACCGTCGGTTGGATTTGATTGCTGCACGCCCATCTCCGGCTGTCCTGGACTCCGGCGCCATGCGAGCGTCTTGCAGCGGCGGATCGGGACTGACGTTGACGTAGCGCAACCATGCGGCGCTCGCTCGTCCATCCCGGCATGGGAGCCCATCGATCGGGAGGCTTCATCCCGAGTGGCCGGCGATGCCCACCGGGACAGCGCCCCGGACCGGAGCGCTGCCTGCCGCGGGCGGTGGATCAGGCGCCGTTCGGCACCCTGTCGAGAAACCCGGTGACGCGCTGGATCTGGCCGTCCGCCAGCTCGGCGAAGTCCGTGCCCAGGATCGGGCCTTCGGCGCCTTCGGGGCCGAGCTCCCAGGAAAAGCGGACGTAGTTGCCGTGACCGTTCGCCGATCCGATCAATCGGAACGTGTAGTCGGGAAAGCGCTGCTGAACGCCGGCGACCAGGGCCTCGATGGCCTGATGTCCCTCACCGCGCATCAGCGGATCGGCATAGGTCGCATCGGCGGTCCAGTGCCGCGCGAGCAAGGCGCGGCGCCGGGTGGCGTCGCGTTCGTTCCACAGCGCAATGTAGCTGGCGGCGATTGCGGTGACGTCGGTCATCGGTGCTCTCCAAGTTGTGAACGATGAGGAGCCGATGATTGCGCCTGCCGCGCAGCGAATCGATTACGTCGGACGTCATCTCATTTGGCATGACGAAACTGTAAGTTGCCGGCCGTTTGCGCGAGGATTACCCAACGCGCAGGGCCGGTGCGGGGGAATGCGTCGCATGATGTCCGACACATGGAAGTGGATTGCCGTCGCGATCTGTCTCGTCCTGTTCACGGCAGACACCGTCCTGAAGCCGCAGGACAAGCCGAATCGCATGGTCTTCTTCGAGCTGCATCGCGCCGAGAGCCGGACGATGATCGGCATGATGCGCGCTGATCTGCTCAAGCTGCCGGGACGTGGCGCGAGCCGCATTCGTGATGCGCTGGTGCGCGGCGAGACGTTAACGGTCTGGCAATATGAGTTAAGGAAGACTGAAGACGGCAGCTATCAGGAAGTGCCGGAGCGGCAGATCCAGCTCGGCGCCGCTGATGCGCCGCTCGTCACCTTTGGCGCACGCATTCGCTTGCCGGATGATTAGTTCACCGACGTGGCTGGGAGGCCATCGGAGGCAGATGGTCCCCCTGCGGCTGTGACCTCCGAGGTCCGAACGACATTGGTCCGCTCGTCGACGAGCCCTCCATGAGAGAGGCCGGCGGTACGCCGGCGCCGGACCTGGCCAGCCGCGATGCGATTCGCTGCAGATTCGGCGGACAACGCCGTGAAACTTATGATTGCATCGGCCGCAGCGTCGGGTTGGCGGTTGGTGTCGGCAGCGCAGGCGGATGAAGCGCGGATCGGGGGCGCGGCGTTGGGCCAGTTGGTGCCGGTGCGACCGTTGGCGAACCCACACATGCGATCGCGACTGTATCGCGGTCATCCGGCGCGACGACGAGCCGCGCGAGCGCACCACCATCATCCCCAAGGAGGCGCGCGCGGAGCCGAATCGCACGGTGATCGGCTGCGAGCATGAGCTCGCCTGACGCCGGCTGGATAACGCCGCACGACAGCCCCGGGATTTCACGGGGCTTTTTTGTGCCGCCGTGACGCGGATGTCGCGCGGTGGGGCGAATCATGCCGAGCCGCTGCCCTGCTCGTGGCGGCGCCGCCATGTCCGGAACCAGGGTTGGGCCGTTTTTCGTCGTAGCGACTCAATGGTGCAGCGGGCTTGCAACACTCGCGCTGAATTTGGTTTCCCCGGCTGCGCCGTCCTGGACAAAAACACGATCTCGAAACACGCTGCACCTGCGATTTGGATTTGGCTTTCGCGTTCCGGTTCTGGGGAGGGCTCGTGATTGCAAGGTCCTCCGCAGTCCAAGCATCACAAGAAGCACATCACAGTCGGTCAGATCGGTTTCGCCGGGTTTGAACTGGGGCTCGACATGAAATTCTGGACGGGGTTGCTCACGGTTGTTCTCTTGCTGTCGGGGGTCGGCGCCAGCCAGGCCGTGGTCCGGATCGCCGATGACCGCGGCGGCCGGATCGGCACCTATGTCGACAAGTACCAGGGCCTGCGAACCTCCGGCGAGTATGTGATCATCGACGGGCTCTGCGCCTCGGCCTGCACGATCGTGCTGGGGGCCGTTCCCCACGACAAGATCTGCGTCACCTCGCATGCCAATCTCGGCTTTCACGCCGCCTGGGACTTCGGCGCCAATGGCCGGGCCGTCACCAATCCCGAGGCGACCCAGATGCTGTATTCGATGTACCCCTCGCAGATTCGCCGTTGGATCGCCCTGCGGGGTGGTCTCACCCCCCGGATGATCTTCCTGAAGGGCAGGGAACTGCAGGCGATGTACAGGCCCTGCTACATGGACGCTCAGGCGTCCTCGCCGGCGTCGTCCCAGGTGGCGCCGAATGCCCCGGCGATGTCGCCGGCTGCCGCCAAGGCTTCGGCCTCGCATTGACCGCCTCGCACTGACGGCCTCTCGCCGACAGTGTTGCGGACTGCTCGCGTCGGTTTGATCGGATCGGGGCAGGAGCGCTTGCCTCGGTCGTCCGCGCGGCCTATCTGAAGGCGCAAGAGCGGGCCGGCTGCTTGGCCATCACCCGCTGGATGAGCACGCCATCATGCAGCCGCTTTCAACGCCGCAAGAGATACCGTCCGCTTCCGGCGGCCGTCGTTCGGCATCCGCGCCGGCGTTGGCGGCCGGGTTTGCGGCAGTTGCGCTCGTTGCCGGCGCGGTGACCTTGTGGATGCAGTATGGGACCGCGGTGTTCTTCGAGACCATCGCCGCCGGCCTCCAGGCCTGCTTCTGAGATAGAGTGAAGGAATTCGGCATGCCGTCCAATGCCACCCGTCCGCTGGTGATCGTCGGAGCTTTTGCAGCCAGTCTGGTGGTCGGGCTGACGCTGATGTTCCTCATCATGGGTGGCGGGCGCAACATTGCGGCACCGGCCGCGATCGGCGGACCGTTTCAGCTCACCGACCAGAGCGGCGGTGTCGTCACCGAGAAGAGCCTGGAGGGGCGACCCACCCTGATCTTCTTCGGCTTTACCCATTGTCCGGACGTCTGTCCGACCTCGCTGTTCGAGATTTCCGAGGTGCTGCGCGCCATGGACAAGGATGCCGACGGCGTGAACGCCTATTTCATCTCGGTCGATCCCGAGCGCGACAATCCGGGCGCCATGAAGGAATACCTGTCCAGCTTCGATCCGCATCTCAGGGGCCTGACCGGCGATCCCGAGGTGCTGGCGAAGGTTCTGAGCGAATACCGCGTCTACGCCAAGAAGGTCCCTTTGAAGGACGGCGACTACACCATGGACCACACCGCCCTGGTCTACCTGATGGACCGCAATGGCCGGTTCGTCGCGCCGTTCAACCTGAAGCGGACCCCCGAGGAAGCCGCTGCAGACTTGAAAAAGTACCTCTGAGCGCGTTAACGCTTGCGGCGCGGACGGCAGTCCCTGAGCCGAATCCAGTCTCGAAATTGGGCTCGGATGGTCTATAAGGCCTTTCGACCATCGGGATCGCTGATGCCGACCGCTTTGTCATTACACGTGAAATTCCCTTCATCGGCCGCCGGCGCGATCGCTGGCGTGTTGTTGTGCCTCGGCTTGGCCGCGGCCTGCTCGGACGCGCGCGCCCAGACCCTGCCGAAGCCGGCGGTCGAAGCCGCGCCGCAGGCGGTGCCCGGCTTCTGGGATCCGCGCCGCCGGCCCGAGCGCCCGGACCTGTCGCGCCTGACCGTGATCCGTTTCCTCACAGAAACCGACTACCCGCCGTTCAACTTCACCGGTCCCGACGGCAATCCGGCCGGCTTCAACGTCGACCTGGCGCGTGCCCTGTGCGACGAGATCAAGGTGACCTGCACCGTCCAGATGCGCCGCTTCGAGACCCTGCTCGACGCGCTGTCCTCCAACAAGGGCGATGCGATCATAGCCTCGATGGCGGTCACGCCGCAGATGCGGGCGCGCCTCGATTTCTCCGACCCCTATTACCGCGCGCCCGCCCGCTTCGTGTCCCGCCGCGATGCGGTCATGACCGAGATCCGGCCCGAATATCTCGAGGGCAAGAAGATCGGCGCCGTCGCCGGGACGGCGCACGAGGCCTATCTCAAGGCGATGTTCACCGACGCCGAGATCAAGACCTATCCGAACGAAGAAGCGCTGCGGCAGGCGCTCCGCCGCAGCGAGGTCGATTTCATCTTCGGCGACGGCATTTCGCTGGCGTTCTGGGTCAATGGCACCGATTCCGGCGATTGCTGCGCCTTTTCCGGTGGACCTTTCGTCGAAAGCCGCTATTTCGGCGAGGGCGTCGGCATCGGCGTGCGCAAGGGCAACGACCTCTTGCGCCAGGCCCTGAACTGGGCGTTGTTCCGGGTCTGGGAAAAAGGCCGCTACACCGATCTGTGGCTGCGCTATTTCTCGGTCAGCCCGTTCTAATTATTGTCGTCATTCCGGGGCGATGCGACGGAGCAAAACAGCGAAGCTGTTTGCTCTGAGCATCGAGCCCGGAATCTCGAGATTCCGGGTCTGGTCCTCTGCGCAAAATGGCTCCGCCATTTTGTCGCTCGGACCATCCCGGAATGACGGGATGAAATGCGATGACACCTCGTGTTAGTTTTCTGCTCCTTCGAAACCGGTACGTCAGATGTCCACGATTGATCTCGTCCAGACCAGCCCCAGCGACCTGCGCGCGCTCGCCGAAAACTCCAACGCCTGGCCGTTCGAGCAGGCGAAAGCGATCGTGAACCGGCTGAAGAAGAACCCGAAGGACGAGGTGCTGTTCGAGACCGGCTACGGTCCGTCCGGCCTGCCGCATATAGGCACCTTCGGCGAGGTCGCGCGCACCACCATGGTGCGCCACGCCTTCCGCGTGCTGACCGAGGACAAGATCAAGACGCGGCTGCTGGCGTTCTCCGATGACATGGACGGGCTGCGCAAGGTGCCGGACAACGTGCCGAACAAGGAGATGCTGGCGAGCCATCTCGGCAAGCCGCTGTCGCGCATCCCGGATCCGTTCTCCAGCGAATATCCGTCGTTCGCCGCGCACAACAATGCGCGGCTGCGCGCCTTTCTCGACCGGTTCGGCTTCGAGTACGAGTTCGCGTCCTCGACCGAATACTACACCTCCGGCAAGTTCGA
>JBARNF010000989.1:0-3512 GCA_049802835.1 Bradyrhizobium sp. | reverse complement strand
GAGCACGATGATCCCGTCCGGCGCGAGATGCCGCGCGCACAATTCGAGCGTGTCGCGCGGCGCCGGCAGATGCTCGATGACGTCGAGCAGAACGATCACGTCCATAGCGCCGAGCGGCGCCAGCGTCGCCTCGTCGGCGATGCCGGTGAGCACGTTCAGGCCGCTGCGGCGGGCATGGGCGGCGGCGTCCGCGGCAAGCTCGATGCCGAAGACGTCGAAATGGCGCTTCGCCTCCTGCAGGAAGAAGCCGTAGGCGCAGCCGAGCTCGAGCAGCCGGCCCTTCGGGCGGAACGAGCGGATGAAGTCGACCGTATGGGCGAACTCGCGCCGCAGCACCGGCTCGGCGCCGAGATAGTCGGCATAGCCGTCGGCGTGCTGGCCGGTGAAATAGTCGCCGGTGTAGTAGGTCGCCGGATCGAAGCCCGAGGTTTCCGCGCGGCCGAGGCCGCACCTCTCGCATTGCAGGATGTCGCAGCCGTTCTTGGCATAGAGGAAGCGCTGCGGGGTGGTCTCCCCGCAGGCCGGGCACGGCGCGTGACGATCGGTCTGCTGCAGCACGGAGCGCAATCCATTCATGACCCGCCGCGACCTTATCGTGGCGGAGGGAGCGCGGCCAGGGCGAGCGGCTTAAGGCCGCGAATCGCCGGAACCCGGGGCGGCAGACCCATGGCGCTTGCTTGCCAAGCGCGCCTGCGCCCGGTATCACGGACGGCACAAGCCGCAATAGCTCAGCTGGTAGAGCACATCATTCGTAATGATGGGGTCGGGGGTTCGAATCCCTCTTGCGGCACCACGACTTAGCGGAAATTTGCTACACCCAAAATAGCCCTCGGTCGCATCCGGGGCAACAGCAGGCCAGGGCGGGAGCGGCGAGGAGCGAGCGTGCATCACTTCATGCGGGCGGACGCCGTTCGTCTCGAGCCGGCCTATGTGGCGCACGGCGCGGGCTTCAGTCGCTGCGCCATGATCGACCGGTCCTGCGGCGCGGTGCACACCGCGCTCGGCCTGTGCGCGCTCGAGCCGGGCGGACGCCTCGACACCCATCTGCATTCCTTCGAGGAGAGCTTCTACGTGCTCGACGGCGAGCCCGTGCTGGTGCTCGACGGCCGCGCCTATCCGCTCGCGCCCGGCGCCTGCGGCGTGGTGCCGCTCGGCGTTCCCCATGCCTGGATCGGCCCCAAGCAGGGCGGCGCCAAGTGGCTCGACATGCTGGTGCCGCAGCCGCGCGGCGGCGTCGGCCCGCAGGACACGTTCTTCCTCGGCCCGCCGCGCGAAGAGGCGACCGGCGAGCTCGACATTCGCGATCCGCGCTCGCGCCATTTCTTCCGCCTGCGCGACACCGACATGCAGGTCGACAAGCTCAAGGTGGGGGCGCGCGTCGACGCCCCGACCGTCTCGTCGAGCATGGCGACGGCGCTCCTCGCCTATAGCGGCATCGCGGTCAAGATGCTGGTCGACCAGCGCCTCGACGCGCAGCTCCACACCATGTTCATGGTCGAGTATCAGCCGGGCGGCGTCGCCCATCTGCACGACCATCCGCTGGAGGAAGCCTATGTGATCCTCGAGGGCGAGGTCGACGCGGTCGCCGACGACCAGCGCTACACCATGCGCGTCGGCGACGTGCTGTGGACCGGCGTCGGCTCCATCCACGCGTTCTACAATACGAGCGGCGGCACGGTGCGCTGGCTGGAGACGCAGTCGCCGCAGCCGCCGGCGCGCTATTCCTATCGGTTCAACCGCGACTGGGAATACCTCGCGGAGAAGCTCGCAAAAACCTCGACGTGACGGACGCGCCGGCGGCGCGCAACCGGGCTCGGGTGGGATCGGAGGGTTCTATGGCGGATCAGGGAGCGGTGATTGTCGGCGGAACGTCGGGGATCGGGCGCAAGGTCGCGGAGGCGCTGGCGCGCCGCGGCGAGGAGGTCTGGATCACCGGCCGCGATGCGGCGCGGGCGCAGGCGGTGGCCAAGGAGATCGGCGGCAAGACGCATGGCCTCGGCCTCGACATCGCGCAGCCGAAGACGATCGCCGCCGCGCTCAAGGACGTTGGCCGGGTCGATCACCTGGTGCTCGCCGCGATCGAAAGAGACGAGAACAGCGTCAAGACCTACGACATCGACCGGGCGATCCGCCTGGTGACGCTCAAGCTCGTCGGCTACACCGAGGTGATCCACACCCTGTCGCCGCGTTTCGGCGCCGATACCGCGATCGTACTGTTCGGCGGCCAGGCGCGGGCGCGACCCTATCCCGGCTCGACCACGGTCACCACCATCAATGGCGGCGTGACCACCATGGTGGCGACCCTCGCGGTCGAGCTGTCGCCGGTGCGCGTCAATGCCGTGCATCCCGGCATCGTCGGCGACAGTCCCGCCTGGAAGGACAAGCCGCCGGAGGTGCTCAAGCGCGTGCTCGACCGCACGCCGACCAAGCGGCTCGCCACCATGGCGGACGTCGCCGGCAGCGTGGTCTTCCTGCTGGACAATCCGTCGGTGAACGGGGTGAACCTCGCGGTCGACGGCGGCTGGCTGCTGATGTGAGCGCGGCGCGCCGGCAGGACCACGCGCCACGCTAGATTTCTTGAGTGGAGCGCGACCGGACGCAAAACCGGTTTCCACTTTTGCTGATCGCGCGCTAGTGATGCGGGCCGAGGGCGTGGTGCAGCCGCGCGTCGTGCGTCTCGAAATGGCGCGAGAACCAATGGTCGAGGCGGTCCGTGAGGGCGCCGTCGAGGCCGTCCCGTTCCGCGGCCTCCATGATGTCGCGCAGGTCATCGAGCAGGCGCTCGTGGTCGCCCTTGTGCTCGGAGAGCTGATCGTAGCGCTGCTCGCGCATGAAGCGCTCCTCCAGGGCGAAATGCGCTGAGATGCCGGCGTAGAGATCGCCCAGCAGCGCTTCCACATCCGGCCGCGGCCCGCTCGCCCGCCATTGGTCGTGGACCCGGTTGATCAGGTCGATGAGCTCCCGGTGCTCGTAGTCGACCGCGTCGATGCCGATGCTGTAATTGGCTTTCCATTGCAGAAGGGCCATGGCGATCGCTCCAACTTCCCGCGCTTGCCGCGCGTCAGCGAAACACGAACTCGCCCGTGTCCGAGCGGAAGTCGATCACGAACATCTGGTCCGGCGCGAGCGTGATGCGGGCCTCGCGCGCATGATCGAAGCCATCCTGCGCGGTGTCGCGCATGCGCACCGCGACATCGTAGGAGCCGGCCGGCAGGACGAAGCGCCGGTACACGCGCGAGGGCCCGTCGCCGGCGATGCCGGTCGGCGGCAGCTCGGCCCGATAGAGGGGACGGCCGCCCACATCGAGCTCGATCGAGACGGGACGCCGCCCGCGCGGGCAGTCCTCCACGCGCCGCATGTTGGGCGGCAGCTTGGCGATCTCCGCGGAGGAGAGCCGGCGGCATTCCGCGCTCCGCGCGGCGCGATGCACGAAGGCGAGCACGACGACGCCGTCGCCGGCCGGGATTTGCCGATAAGCGGGCCAGTCGGCCAAGGCCGCGACCGCGGCGAAC
>JBARNF010000988.1:0-6759 GCA_049802835.1 Bradyrhizobium sp. | reverse complement strand
GTCTTGTCGCAGCCGGTGGTCAGCACCACGCCGTCGAGCGGGTAGCCGAACAGGATTTCCACAAGGCCGAGATAGGCGAGGTTGCGGTCAAGTGCCGCAGTCGGGCGCTTGCCGGTCTCCTGGATCGGATGGGTCGGAAATTCCATCGCGATGCCACCCGCGGCGCGGATACCCTCGCGAACGCGGTGCGCCAGCTCGATGTGATGCCTGTTGCAGGGCGACAGATCGTTGCCGGTTTGTGCGATGCCGATGATCGGCTTGCCGGACTGCAGCTCGGCGCGAGTGAGCCCGTAGTTCAGATAGCGCTCGAGATAGAGCGCGGTCATGCCCGGATTGTGCGGATCGTTGAACCACGCCTGCGAGCGCAGCTTGCGGCTCTTGTCAGCGCCGTTGCCGGCATGTCCGTTGGATTTTGTCATCGTTTTCTCCCGCAGTGCAAACGTGGCGATGCCAGTCCGTCGTGGTGCTGACCGGCGCATCGCTCATCCGAGACGAAGCGCCGCAGTCATGTGCGATTGGCCGGCCGTCGAAGATCGCCTACGTCTTTCGTTCAAGTCGTCCTGGATGAGGTCGTTCTAGTTCACGAATTTTGGTTGCGCTACCATTTTGTTCCTGAGATCCGGCCGGCCTGCGGCGGCAGCGTCGCCGCGGCGCGTTGCAGGGTCGAGCTCTCGCGTTGGATCACCTCGAAGCCGAGGTCGACGACGCGTTGCGCGACGGGGCGTCCCTCGATCGCGTCCATGATCATCGTCGCCGCACGACGGCCCATCTCGTAGCGGTTGGTGCGCACGCTGGTCAGGCTCGGCACCGCGGCGGCCATGAACTCCATATCGTTGAAGCCGACGATCGCGACCTGCTCGGGGACGGCGATGTGGCGGCGCTGGCATTCGAACAGGACGCCGAGCGCGAGGTCGTCGTTGGCGCAGAACACGGCGTCGAGATCCGGCGCCTTGAGCAGGAGGTCGGAGAACAGGCTACCGCCCATCGTCGCCGACGTCGGGACCGGCGCCGTCACGATCAGCCGCGGGTCGAACAATGACGCGTCCTTCATCGCCTTCTGGTAGCCTTGCAGGCGGCGCTGCACCCTGGGGTCCATGCGCGCGCCGATGAAGCCGATGCGACGGCAGCCCTGGCCGAGAAGATGCGAAATTGCTGCGTAGCACGCGTCGACGTGGGAAAATCCGATCATCATGTCGATCGGATCGGCGCCGAGCTCCATGATCTGCACGACCGGGCAGTCCGCCGCCTCGATGACCGCGCGGCTCTCCGCGGTCTGGTCCCGGCCGGTGACGATCAGCCCGGCCGGCTTCTGCATCAGGAACAATTGCAGCAGGCGCTCCTCCTGCAGCACGCTATAGCGCGTGTTGGCGAGCTGGATGCCGTAGCGGCTGCCCTCGAACGCGTCGTAGATGCCGCGCAGCAGGTCGGAGAACACGTTGTTGGTGAGCGAGGGAATCAGCACGCCGATCACCTCGGTGCGCTGCGAGGCGAGCGCGCGTGCGGCGAGGTTCGGCACATAGCCGAGCTCCTTCGCGGCGCTCTCGATCCTGGTACGCCGGCCCGGCGAGACCGTGTCGGGATTGCGAAAGAAACGTGAGACGGTGATCGGACTGACGCCCGCGAGCTCCGCGACTTCCGTCAGGCGCACTTTGCCCGGCTTGATGCGTTTCCGTCCCATGCGCTGCTCATAGCATAGGCGGTCTGGTACACAAGCGATATTGACAGCGCTATCACGCGGTTGCTAAGCGAAGCATTGCGGAAGAGAGCCAAACTGCCGACAATGTCTTTCGGATCTGGTCCCAGTTCCGCGAGCAGCAAGAACGACCAAAAACAAGAACAAGATACCAAGAGCAGACAACGACAAGCGGCCACCAAAACGGCCGAGAACAACGGTCAGGATGCCGCCGACATGCAGCCAATGCTGTCGGTCATTGAGGAGGAAATTGATGTCGTCGGTGCAAATTCGCGACGTGCGCAAATCGTTCGGCGGATTCGAGGTCCTGCACGGCGTGACGATTCCGATCGAGGACGGCGAGTTCGTCGTGCTGGTCGGGCCGTCCGGCTGCGGCAAGTCGACGCTGCTGCGCATGCTCGCTGGGCTCGAGAACATCACCGCCGGAACGATCTCGATCGGCGAGCGCGTCGTCAACAACGTGCAGCCGAAAGAGCGCGACATCGCGATGGTGTTCCAGAACTACGCGCTCTATCCGCACATGACGGTCGCCGACAACATGGGCTTCTCGCTCAAGCTGCGCGGCGCCAGGCCCGAGGACATCAGGAAGGGCGTGGCCCGCGCTGCCGAGATCCTGGCGCTGACGCCGCTGCTCGACCGCTATCCGCGCCAGCTCTCCGGCGGCCAGCGTCAGCGCGTTGCGATGGGCCGCGCCATCGTGCGCGATCCGCAGGTGTTCCTGTTCGACGAGCCGCTGTCGAACCTGGATGCCAAGCTGCGCGTGGCGATGCGCACCGAGATCAAGGAGCTGCATCAGCGCTTGAAGACGACAACGGTGTACGTCACCCACGACCAGATCGAGGCCATGACCATGGCCGACAAGATCGTGGTGATGCATGACGGCATCGTCGAGCAGATGGGCTCGCCGCTCGATCTCTACGACAAGCCGGACAATCAGTTCGTGGCCGGCTTCATCGGCTCGCCCGCGATGAATTTCCTCAATGGCCATCTGAAGTCCAACGGCTCGGTCTATGTCGAGACCGAGAACGGCGCCAAGCTGCCGATCCTCACCGCACCGGCTGCGTCCGACGGCCGTGCCGTCGTTTACGGCGTGCGGCCCGAGCATCTCGAACTCGCCAGCGACGGCATCGAGGCCGAGGTCGTGGTGGTCGAACCGACCGGCTCGGAGACCCAGATCGTCGCCCGCATCGGCACCCAGGACATCATCGCGGTGTTCCGCGATCGCCATGAGGTCAATCCCGGCGAGAAGATCCATTTGCGCCCGCGCGCGTCGGCGGCGCATCTGTTCGACAAGGATAGCGGCCGGAGACTTTGATCCGGCCGTCGACGCAAGAATACAACAAACAAGACAAGCAAAATACTCAACGGGAGAAAACTTCAGATGACTTATTTCCCCACCGATCGACGGTCTCTGCTCAAGGGCGGCGCGACGCTGCTGGCGGCTGCGGCAACGATGTCGGCAGAAGAACTGCTCGGCTACGCCAAGGCGTGGGCGCAGACCTCGCCCTTCAAGCCGGAGCCCGGCGCCAAGATCAACATGATGCGCTGGAAGCGCTTCGTCGAGGCCGAGGACGTGGCCTTCATGAAGATCGTCGACGCCTTCCAGAAGGCCAACAACGTCACCATCAACGTCTCGAACGAATCCTACGACGACGTCCAGCCCAAGGCCTCGGTGGCGGCCAATACCGGGCAGGGGCTCGACATGGTGTGGGGCCTCTACACGCTGCCATTCCTGTTCTCCAACAAGTGCGTCGACATGACCGACGTGGCCGACTATCTCGGCAAGAAGTGCGGCGGCTGGAGCGACTCCGGCAAGGCCTATGGCATGCTCGATGGCAAGTGGATCGGCATTCCGGTGGCGGCCACCGGCGGCCTCGTCAACTACCGCATCTCGGCAATGGAGAAGGCCGGCCATAAGGAGTTTCCGAAGGACCTCGCCGGTTTCGCCGATCTGGTCAAGGCGATGAACAAGAATGGCACCCCGGGAGGCATGGCGCTTGGCCATGCCTCGGGTGACGCCAACGGCTGGACGCATTGGGCGTTGTGGGCCCATGGCGGAAACCTGATCGACAAGGACAACAAGGTCGTCATCAACTCGCCTGAGACCGCCAAGGCGCTGGAGTACGTCAAGGGGCTATACGACAATTTCGTGCCGGGCACCGCGTCGTGGAACGATTCGTCCAACAACAAGGCATTCGTGGCCGGCCAGCTCTATCTCACCGTTAACGGCATCTCGATCTACGTCGCGGCCAAGAAAGACAATCCCCAGGTCGCCGAGGACATGAACCACGCGCATCTGCCGGCGGGACTCGACGGCAAGACGCGTGAGCTCCATCTCGGATTCCCGATCCTGGTGTTCAACTTCTCCAAATATCCGCAGACCTGCAAGGCGTTCACCGCCTTCCTGCTGGAGCCGGAGCAGTTCAACCCGTGGATCGAAGCGGCACAGGGCTACCTGTCGCACTTCCTCAAGGCCTACGACGCCAACCCGATCTGGACCGTCGACCCGAAGAACACGCCGTACCGCTCGGTCGCTGCCACGGCAATGACCCCGGCGGGCCTCGGCAAGCTCGGTGAGGCCTCGGCGGCCGCGATCGCGGACTTCGTCGTCGTCGACATGTTTGCCAACTACTGCACGGGCCGCGAGGACGTGAAGACGGCGATGGCGAGCGCGGAGCGCTCGGCCAAGCGCATCTTCCGCTGAGGTTGAGGACTGCCGATCTTGTAGGGTGGGCAAAGGCGCGCCGAGATCGCGAGAGAGATACCTGGATGTCTCCCGCGCCGTGCCCACCGAGGATCGGTCGCAGACCTCGTGGTGGGCACGGCCCTCAGCACGATGCGCGCATCGTGCCGAGGTCCTTTGCCCACCCTACGGGTTAATGACTGTCGTCATTGCGAGGAGCCGAAGGCGACGAAGCAATCCAGACTTTCTGCTCGGCCTGGATTGCTTCGCTTCGCTCGCAATGACGAAATTGGCGTCTATCCGTCCCGAACGTCGGTGGGCACGCTTCGCTTTGCCCGCCCTACGGTTCGAAGGGAGCTGCTCGAAGAATGAGTACCATTCAGACATCGTTGCCCGCACGTGCGGCCGCCGTCGGCGAGCCATCCCTGTGGGTACGCCTTTCGACCAACCGCAACGTCATCGCGCTGTGGTTCATGCTGCCCGCGGCGGCCTTCCTGATCCTGTTCCTGGCCTATCCGCTCGGCCTTGGCGTCTGGATGAGCTTCACCGACGAGAAGATCGGCCGCAGCGGCGTCTTCGTCGGGGTGGAGAACTATGAGTGGCTGTGGGACGACAGCATTTTCTGGCTGTCGGTGTTCAACACGCTGCTCTATACGATCGTGGCGAGCGCCATCAAATTCGCGATCGGCCTCTATCTCGCGCTGCTGCTGAACCGGCACATGCCGTTCAAGGCGATGATCCGCGCCATCGTGCTGATCCCCTTCATCGTGCCGACCGTGCTGTCGGCGATCGCGTTCTGGTGGATCTACGACGCGCAGTTCTCGATCATCTCCTGGTCGCTGACCAAGCTCGGGCTGATCAGTCACAACATCAACTTCCTCGGCGATACCAGCTGGGCGCGCGCGTCCGTCATCATCGCCAACATCTGGCGCGGCGTGCCCTTCGTCGCGATCACGCTGTTGGCCGGTCTGCAGACGGTGTCGCCCTCGCTCTACGAGGCCGCGACCTTGGACGGCGCCACCAGCTGGCAGCGTTTCCGCTACATCACCTATCCGCTGCTGACCCCGATCATCGCGGTGGTCATGACGTTCTCGGTGCTGTTCACCTTCACCGACTTCCAGCTGATCTGGGCGCTGACCCGCGGCGGACCGGTCAACGCCACCCATCTGATGGCGACGCTGAGCTATCAGCGCGGCATCATCTCGGGGCGGTTAGGGGAGGGCGCCGCGATCGCGACCGCGATGATCCCGTTCCTGGCCGCGGCGATCGCGATCTCCTGGTTCGGCATGCAACGGCGCAAATGGCAGCAAGGATCCGACCAATGACCGACACCACGCTGCACGCCAAGGCGCCCACCACAGCCGGCACCGACGAATCCGAGGGCATGAGCTATTTGGAGTCGCTGCCGCGGCGCCTGGTGACGCTGTATCTGCCGCTGTTCATCATTCTCGTGGTGCTGCTGTTCCCGTTCTACTGGATGGGCCTGACGTCGATCAAACCCGACGAGCAGCTGATCGACATGGAGAAGTACAACCCGTTCTGGGTGGTGCATCCGACCTTCAAGCACATCTCCAAGCTGCTGTTCGAAACCCAGTATCCGCGCTGGCTGTGGAACACGATGTATGTCGCGGTCGGCGCCACCACCTTGTCGATCTTTGCTTCCGTGCTCGCGGCCTATGCGATCGTGCGGCTGCGCTTCAAGGGCGCCGACACTGTCGGCGTGCTGATCTTCTTCGCCTATCTGGTGCCACCGTCGATCCTGTTCATCCCGCTGGCCTCGGTGATCCAGGCCTACGGGCTATTTGACTCGCCGCTGTCCTTGATCCTGGTCTATCCGACGCTTCTGATCCCGTTCTCGACCTGGCTCCTGATGGGCTATTTCAAGACCATCCCGTTCGAGCTGGAGGAATGTGCGTTGATCGACGGCGCCAGCCGCTGGCAGATCCTGGTCAAGATCGTGGTGCCCTTGGCGATCCCCGGCCTGATCTCGGCCTTCATCTTCTCGTTCACCCTGTGCTGGAACGAGTTCATCTACGCGCTGACCTTCCTGCAGTCGACGCCGAACAAGACGGTGCCGGTGGCGATCGTCAACGAGTTCGTCGACGGCGACATCTACAAATGGGGATCGCTGATGGCCGGCGCCCTGGTCGGCTCGCTGCCGCTCGTGATCCTTTACGCCTTCTTCGTCGAGCATTATGTGTCGGCCATGACCGGCGCGGTGAAGGAGTAGGGCGCGTCACCGCGCGTTGAAATGATGATGGAAGCCTGATGAGCGTGGACTGAACTGGCGCGGCAGCGGCACTCCGCTCCCTCTCCCCGTTCTTACGGGGAGAGGGTTGGGGTGAGGGGCAGACGCACGGGCGGTGTCCGTGGTGAGACCTGT
>JBARNF010000987.1:0-1941 GCA_049802835.1 Bradyrhizobium sp. | reverse complement strand
CCAACTCCGTCAGCAAATCCTGGACTTCGTCAGGGCCGAGACCGGCACCCGCATGCAAATCTCTGACGAGACCGACATCGCCGGAGACCTCGGCGTCGACGGCGCCGAGGCGCACGAGCTCATGCTTGCATTTCAGCGGGCGTTTGACGTCGACCTGTCCGGCTTCGAATTCGATCGCCATTTCGGACCGGAGGGCCTGTCGCTAACCGGGCTTGTCCTGACCGTTCTTCGCTTGCGCCGTCCCCGGCTGCCCCTGACGATTGCAGCACTCGTCGACGCCGCGAGACAGAAGCGATGGCCCAATGAAGTGACGTCGATATTCTGCTGTCGAGGACTCGATATCCTGGTTGGCGATGCAGGCCAGAGAGGCGTTGGCGTGCTCATCACCGAACGGCCTGGCGGCTTCGTCTTCCATCTGCAATTTCGTGCCGTCTCACCGGAAGATGAGCGCATCCTGATAGACCGCCCGACGCCATTTCCCGGCATCACGGGGAACATGAGCTTGGCCGCGACCCTTCAAATCCAGTTCTGCCCCTATTGCGGAACGAGGCTATCTGCTCTGGTCAAGCCATCGACCCTCAGGCCGTTCCGTGCATTGGCCCAGGATCATGCAGCGTAGGATCTTGCAATTTGGGCACGCCTGTTGACCCGGACGCGCAGGGTGGGCAAAGCGACGCCGCAGGCGCGTGCCCACCATCTCAAACCAGCGAAACTACTTCAGCGCGGCTGCGCGCGCGTCCGCAGCTCTCTCCGCCGCCTCGATGATAGCTACCGAGAGACCGTTCTTCGCCTGATATTTGCGCAGAATATCCAACCCAAGGAAAACCCCCGCAAGCGCGTCACGCGAATTGACCTCGAGCGTCATCTCCCCCAGGAGCGCCAGCGCGCGCTCTGGCGGCGCAACGCGCGCGATGAAGTCTCCGATGGCAAAGGCAAGCGTTTCATCTGCCAGATGCGCGAAGCCGCCGGCAAGACAGACATAGAACCGTTCAAGCTGAGCTTCGGACAGTTTCTCGCGCTCGAAGTAGAACTGCATGAGCAGGCGCGCCCGCCCCGGCAGCTTGGCAAGGGCTGGATCCGACAGGACGCGGCACATGAAGTCGACATGCCCGTCAGACATGGGCGCGAAGGTCAGAAGCGAATCGCCGAACTCATCAGCAATTGCTTTCATGACTTTTCGCGATTGCGGTGGTTTGACACCGGCAAGGCGACGATACGCGAGATCAAAGTCCAAAGGAATGTCCCTGCACGATGCGCAATTTCGATCTCAGACGAGGATCTTCAATCCGTGCTTTTGAACTGTCGTCAGCAGCTTGAGCGCCATGCCGCTCGGCCGCTTGGCACCGGTCTCCCACTTCTCGACGGTGCTTTCACTCGTGTTCAAATAACGGGCGAACACCGACTGGCTGGCATTGTTGGCCTCACGGAGCCGCTTGATCTGAGCGGGCTTCATCTCCTCGGCGACAGCCAGGTGACGCGCCTCGAAATCCCGCATCGTGGCCTTGTCGAGCGCACCGACCTTGTGAAGCATGGTGGCCGACGAATGAAGCGCCTCCGAGAGGTCGCTCTTGAACTTGCTCGTTTTCGCCATGACGATTTCGATCGGGTATTCGTTGGCCCACCAGATGCCCCCGCATATCATCTCCTCGTCGCGCAAGCGAGTGGCCAATCGACAAGGCGAGGAAGTCGCCCTCAGACCCGCAATATGCACCTGCTCCGAAAAACCGAATTCCATAGCCGCATCAACCTGATCTGCCCTGTCCAGTCCTCCCGTCAAAAATATTCCACTTTCTTTTTTTCAGAAATCATGCTTATCTCTCCCCGTCCCGTCCCACACGAGGGGCGTTTCGCGACCGTCACGGACGTCGGGTGCGGGATGCGGTGGGCGCTTTGGGCTGCGGCGTGAGCGATCATGTCGACGGACAGTCCCGAGGCGCACGG
>JBARNF010000986.1:0-1978 GCA_049802835.1 Bradyrhizobium sp. | reverse complement strand
ATAGGAGAACTCCGACTCGACATGCTTGGGAATGCTCGACAGGCTGTCGGTCGCATTGTCGACGACGATATGAACTTCGAGACTCTCGACTTCTGTCAGCACGCACGCCCCCCGCTTCGCCGGCCGGACATTTTTTTCGGATCGCCACGGCAGCGCCGCCACGGTAGCAGACGGCTGGGGCGGGTCAAAACCCTATCGGCCGGACCGAGGGCGGATTGCGCTTCCATCATCCGCCCTGCCTGCTCGTCCTCTGCGCCATCGCCAAGCCCGCCATCGGTTTCCTGGAGAGGAGTGGCCGGATGTCCGTCGTGTGCCGACCTGCCCGTGCGCAAGATCTGGAACGCGCCGACGAGCTGGTCGTTCGCAGCATCAACGACCTCACCGAACGTCACGGCTTCGGGCCGATGGCGGCCGCGCGTCCTCCCGTTTTCCAATCGTTCTGCTTGAAGGACGGCCCCGACGGCTTGTGGGTGGCCGAAGAGGCGGGCCAAATTATCGGCTTTGCGCTGAGCTGGGTGTGCGGCGACTTGTGGTTTCTCGCGCACTTGTTCGTCTCCCCTGATCATCAGGGGCGCGGCATCGGCGATCAACTGCTGCAACGGACATTGGACCATGCAAAAAAGGCGAAAGCGGCCAACCTGGCCCTGATCACCTTCGCCTTCAACACGGCATCGCAAGGGCTGTATATCCGCAACGGGCTGTTCCCCCGGACGCCGGTCTACTTTTTCACCGTCTCGCGCGACGTCTTGGCGGCCCGGCTGCGCGGCGCACCCTTGCGTTGCGAGCCGCTCGAGAGCACCGCGTCGCACCTGCAAATCCTCGCCCGGATCGATGCCGGGACCCTGGGCCTGTCGCGCGAGAAGCATCACAGGTTCCTGATCGGCGAAGGTGCGATGCGGGGCGTCGCCTTCTACGCAGGAGACGATTGCATGGGCTATGCCTACGTGTCCTCCGACGGTCACATCGGACCGCTGGCGGTGGCGCCGCAGGCCGATCTCGGCGCCGCATTCACGACCGCGCTGAACCTGGCCGCACAAGGCGGCTCGGCCCAGGTGTCGGCGTTCCTGCCCGGGGCGAGCGAGGCCGCTCTCCGCATCGCGGTCGAGCACGGCATGCGCATCGGGGTCCCCATGATGCTGATGTCGGCGCATGAGTTCGGGGATTGGACCCGGTATCTGCCCCGCAATCCGGGTCTCATGTGAGCGCAAACGATTGCGCCGAGACCATTCGGCCGGCGACCTTTTCCCGACATTGCACCTTACACGCGGCCATGGAACAATTGGGGATAAATAGAACAGCAAGCGGAGGAACACGGGTATGAAGCGGAATGGTCGCTGGATGTTCTCCATCGCACTCGCCGCGGCACTGACGGCGGGCCATGCGTCTGCGACGCGGGCGGCGGACAAGGTTCTCACCATCACGTCGCAGTCGACCATCACCATGGTCAATCCCTACGGCGAAAGCGAAACCCAGATGTACGGCATCTGGTGCCAGGTCTATGGCTGCCTCGGGCGGGTCAACTTCATCACCAAGCAGTACGAGGGCGTGCTGGCGGAGAAATGGGAGGTGATCAATCCCACGACCTGGCGCTTCACCCTGCGCCGCGATCTCAAGCGGCAGGACGGCGGCCCGGGGCCGACCGCGCGCGACGTGGTCCATTCGTGGAAGCGCACGATGACCGATCCGGACAGCGCGCAGCGGCACAATCTGTTCGAGGTCAAGGAAATGGTCGCGGTCGACGATCACACCGTCGACATCGTCACCTTGAAGCCGACCGGCCAATTGCTGTCCGAGCTGTTCAGCCTGTTCATCGTCACCAGCGCCGAGCTGTACGAGAAATACGGCAAGGACGCCGACAAGACGCATCCGTTCGGCTGGGGCCCGTACAAGCTCACGGACTTCGCGGTCGACCAGCGCATCGTGCTGCGCAAGGCCGACACCTGGCCGCTGAAGGCGCCGGAGGCGCCGGACGTCGTGG
>JBARNF010000985.1:0-1987 GCA_049802835.1 Bradyrhizobium sp. | reverse complement strand
TATTCGGGTCGGTCCTCGCCCCCGCCATGGCGGAGGATCCCGAGATCAGCAGCCGGCGCACCGAGCAGGAGACCAGCTTCACCGACGCGCAGATCGTCGACGGCTTCTTCAAGGTCACGTTCGGCGCCGAGCTTCACCCCGACGGGCGGATCGACCGCATCCGCAAATATGACGGCCCGGTGCGCGTCTACATCGAAAATCGCGCCCAACCCGACCGCAGCGCCGAGATCACCCAGGTCATCGCCGAGATCGGCAAGCGCGTCGCTCATCTCGATATCGGCGTGACCGCCCGGCGCGAAGCCGCCAACATGACGGTCAGCCTGATCCGCGACCGCGATCTCGAGCAGACGATCCGGACGATCTACGGCCGTGAGCAGGCGCTCAAGATCCAGAACTCGCTCGAGCCGCAATGCCTCTCCAGTTTCCGCAAGGATCGCAGCTTCCGCATTCTCCGCTCCGACGTCATTCTGGTGGTCGATGCGGGCGATTTCGTCTTCTACGACTGCGCCTATGAGGAGCTGCTGCAGGCGCTCGGACCGATCAACGACGACAGCTCGATCCCGTGGACGATGTTCAACGACGACGTCCAGCTCGGCTTCTTCGGCCTTTATGACCAGTACCTCCTGAATCTCCTTTACGACCCGCGCATCCGGCCGGGCATGACGCGCGAGGAGACGCGCATCGCCGTGACGCAAATTCTGCCCGATGTCCGCGCCTTCGTCGCGCAGACGAACGGAATGGCGCGGTAATCGACTCGCATGTCGTGACGGCGCCGCGGAATGGAATTTCCGGCCGATCCGCTAGAACTCGATAGTCTGGTTCAATGTCGCAAACGTATTAAACGGACGTTCAGCCTGTCTATTATTCAGATATCGAGCGCATTCCACAACAATGACAAAATCTATCCAGGGGTAGAAAACTACCTAATCATCATCGATGCGCGATGGGCCCATAAAATTCGGAACCGGTTGCTTGCCCGCTTGTTCACTCCTCATGGCAGCGCAAAGGAGGATTCCATGAGGAAGCTTATCATCAGCCTCGCCGCGGCCGCCACCGTATTGACGGCTGTCCCGGCATTCGCGCAGCAGCTGCGCGTGGACCCGGGCGGAGTCGACGTGAGGATCGGCCGCGATCGTGACCGCGACTGGGATCGCGAGCGGCACGGATACTTCCACCGGAATCCCGGCTGGTACGGGCGCGGCGATTGCCGTGACGTCACCGTTCAGCGGCGATTGCCGGACGGCTCGGTGATCACCCGTCAGTCGCGCCGTTGCGACTGACGCATCTGATGCGAGGTGAAGGGAGAAGGCCCCGCTTGCGGGGCTTTCTCTTTGCCGTCCGCGGGCGCGCCCGCGCGTGCGCTCAATCGCGGATATCCTGCAAGAACCAGTCGGTCGGGATTTCGCGGCCGAGGCCCGCGTCCTTGGCTTTGCGATAGACCAGGCCGCCGACCGCCGAGAACTGCAGGCCCTGGTTGCCCATGTTGTGATAGAAGGTGATCTGATCGTCGCGCTCGCGGCCGCGCGCCTTGCCGGTCACGAGATCGCAATAATCCGGATAATCGCCACCGAATCCGCCCTCCTTGGTCTGCGGTGGGAGGCGCCGCATCTCGTCCGTCGAGCCGGCGATGTAGGCCAATGGGCTGTGGCCGATCTCCGATTTGATCCGATCGGTCTCGGGCATCTTCATGCCGCCGACGCCCTGCCGGATCGTCACGTCGAAACGCGCGAGCGCATCTCGGCTGAGCTCGCGCGGTCCCAGCATGGTGACGTGCATCCCGGGCTCCAGCCAATCCGCCGCGAAGGTCGGACTCATGCTGTCGGTGCAGGTGGACAGAATATCGACGCCGCGCACCGCTTCGCGCGCCGTCTCCACCGGAACGACCTCGATCGCGAGCTTGCGGCTCATGGCATCGGCATAACGCTCGCGGTTCGCCCGGGTCGGGCTGTACACCTTCGCCCGCCGGATCGGGCGCACGGCGCAGAAC
>JBARNF010000984.1:0-5252 GCA_049802835.1 Bradyrhizobium sp. | reverse complement strand
CGCTCCAGCGGCCCTGCCCGACCCACACCAGCGAGCCCACCATCGAGCGGACTTGGCTGTGCAGGTAGGAACGGGCCGAGGTGAGGATCGTCACGGCGTCGCCGTCCCTGATGACATCGAGCTGATCCAGTGTCTTCTCCGGCGACTTCGCCTGACATTCGGTGTCACGGAACGTCGTGAAATCATGCTTGCCGATCAGGCGCTGTGCGGCCGCATGCATCGCCTCCGAATCGAGCCGCTGCGGCACGCGCCAGACACGGCCCGCCTCCAGGGCAAGATTCGCGCGGCGGTTGACGATGCGGTAGCGATAGTGCCGCTTCCTCGCCGAGAACCGCGCTTCGAACGTCGCGGGCACAATCTCGGCGTCGAGCACCGCGACCGGATTGGGCCGCAGATGGGCGTTCAACGCATCGCGCAATTTGTCGGGCCTGAACTCTTTCTCGATGTCGCAGTGCGCGACCTGGCCGGTGGCGTGAACGCCGGCATCGGTGCGCCCCGAGCCATGAACCCGGGTCGGCACGCCGCAGGTCGCCTGCACCGCCGCCTCCAGCGCGCCCTGCACCGACGGCAGCGTCTGCTGCAGCTGCCAGCCGCAGAACGGCGCGCCGTCATATTCGATGGTGAGCTTGTAGCGGGGCATATGACTCGATCGAGTTTGCCGTCATTGCCGAGCTCAACCCGGCAATCCATCCAGGGATGAAAGTTTGTTGGCGAGATGGATGCGCGGGTCAAGCCCGCGCATGACGAGTTGAGGACGTCACCCGAAGCGTAGCCCCGGCACGACCCGCGTCCCGCGCAGGAAATCAGTTGCTTTCATCGGCGCCTTGCCGGCACGTTGCAACTCGGTGATGCGGATGGCACCATCGCCGCAGGCGATGGTGAGCTGTTCGTCGAGCACAGCCCCTGGCTCGCCTGAGCCGACCGCCTGCGCACAGCGCAGGATCTTCAGCCGCACCGCCTCGCCGTCGAGCGCGATCTCGCTCCAGGCGCCCGGAAACGGCGACAGGCCGTGAATGTGACGCAGCACCGCGTGAGCTGACTTCGTCCAGTCGATCCGCGCCTCCGCCTTCTCGATCTTGGCCGCGTAGGTCACGCCGTCCTCGGCCTGTTTCGTCAGCGTCAGCCCGCCGCGCTCCAGCGCCGCCATCGCCCGCACCATCAGGTCGGCGCCGATCCGTGACAGCTCGTCGTGGAGGTCGGACGCCGTCATCGCATCGGTGATCGCGAGCCGCTCGGCCATCGCGACGTCACCGGTGTCGAGCCCGACATCCATCTTCATGACCATGACACCGGTCTCGGCGTCGCCGGCCATGATGGCGCGGTTGATCGGCGCCGCGCCGCGCCAGCGCGGCAGCAGCGAGGCGTGAAGATTGTAGCAGCCGAGCTTGGGCGCATCGAGAATCGCCTGCGGCAGGATCATGCCGTAGGCGACGACGACGGCGGCATCGGCCTGGTGTGATCGGAACCCGGCGAGCGCCTCCTCAGTCCTCAGCGTCTTCGGCGTGAACACGGGCATGCCGAGCCGGCGCGCCTCGGTCTCGACCGGCGTCGGCTGCAGCGCGAGGCCACGGCGGCCGCCGGGCTTCGGCGCACGCGTATACACCGCAGCGATCTCGTGGCCATGGCCGGCGAGCTCGAGCAGGGTCGGCACGGCGAAGTCGGGCGTGCCCATGAAGATCAGGCGAAGGGGCATCTGGACGGAGACTCTGCAAAGCCTCAACCTCCGCGTCATGGCCGGGCTTGTCCCGGCCATCCACGTCTCGACGCCAGCGCGACAGCCAAAACGTGGATGCCCGGGTCAAGCCCGGGCATGACGGAGGAAAGAGTTAGTCGTTACTCCACCGCGCGCTTGGCGGCCTTGGTGAACTTCTTCATCACGCGGTCGCGCTTGAGTTTCGACAGATAGTCGATGAACAAGACGCCGTTGAGATGATCGATCTCGTGCTGGATGCAGGTGGCATAGAGCCCTTCGGCATCCTCCTCGCGCATCCGGCCTTCGATATCGGTGAAGCGTACCCGGACCCGCGCCGGCCGCTCGACCTCCTCGTAATATTCGGGGATCGACAGGCAACCTTCCTCGTAGACCGACAGCTCGTCCGACCTGGCGATGATCTCGGGATTGATAAAGACGCGCGGCTCCCGCTTGGTCTCGCCCTCCGCATCCGGCTTGGACAGGTCCATGGTGATGACGCGCAAGGGTCGCGCGACCTGGATCGCCGCGAGCCCGATGCCGGGCGCGTCGTACATGGTCTGGAACATGTCGTCGACCAGCTGCCGGATCTCCGGCGTGACCTTCTCGACAGACTTGGACACCAGCCGCAACTGCTTGTCCGGCAGGATGATGATTTCGCGTAGGGACATGGCGCGCGATTTAAGCCGCGGAACCGGCGCGGTCAATGTGAGGCCGCGCGGTTAAGACATCGTTAACCATGAATTTCAACGTCTCGTTAACCATACATCTTAACCGGTCCTTAACCATAAATGTTCTCTCTTCGTTCGTGAGCTTGTGCGAATCGGATAGACGGGGGTGATGACCGCAAGTCCACCTTTCAATCCTGTCGTCGTCATGATCGGCGACCTTCCCGTCAGAGCCAGCGATGCCCTGATCGGCTTCGGTGCGCTGGTGCTGCTGCTGCTCGTCATGATTGCGATTGCGGTGGCCCGTTCCGGGCGGCATGGCTCGCAACTGGCCCTGCTGCAGGCGACGCGCGCCGACGAACTCGAGCAACGGTTCGGCGACATGATGCGGATCCAGAGCGAGGCCTCGGGCCGGGTCGACGCGATGGCGCAGCTCCTGGCCGGCCGCCAGGTCGACCTTGCGCGCAGCGTCAACGAGCGGCTCGATGCGGTGACCCACCGCGTCGGCCAGTCGATGGAGCAGAGCACGCGCCACACCATGGACAGCTTGCGCGTGCTGCACGAGCGGCTCGGCATCATCGACAGCGCGCATCGCGACCTGAGCGAGTTGACGACGCAGGTGACCACCCTGCGCGACGTGCTCGCCAACAAGCAGTCGCGCGGCGCGTTCGGGCAGGCCCGCATGGAGGCGATCGTGCAGGACGGGCTGCCGAAGGGCAGCTACGAATTCCAGTACACGCTCGCCAGCGGCAAGCGGCCGGACTGCGTCGTATTCCTGCCGGATGCGCGGCCGCTGTGCATCGACGCCAAATTCCCGCTGGAAGCGGTCACTGCGCTACATGACGCGCGCAGCGACGAGGAGAAGCGCGCCGCCGCGCAGCGGCTGCGCACCGACGTGCTGCGGCACGTCAACGACATCGCCGAGAAATATCTGGTCGTGGGCGAGACGCAGGACACGGCGCTGATGTTCGTGCCGTCGGAATCCGTCTACGCAGAAATCCACGACGGTTTCGACGACGTGATCCAGAAGGCGTATCGCGCCCGGGTCGTGCTGGTGTCGCCGTCGCTGCTGATGCTCGCGATCCAGGTCATGCAGCAGATCATGAAGGATGCGCGCATCCGCGACGCCGCCGACCAGATCCGCAACGAGGTGATCCATCTCGGCGATGATCTCGGCCGCATGCGCGAACGCGTGCTCAAGCTGCAGAAGCACTTTGGCGATGTCGGCGAAGATCTCCGCCAGATCCTGATCTCGGCCGACAAGATCGAGAAGCGCGCCGGCCGCATCGAGGAGCTCGATTTCAGCAAGCAGGATGCGCCGGTGGAGTCTCCCCGCATCGCGCCGGCCGGCGGCACCACGCCTGATCTGTTTCCGCTGGCAGGGCGCATGCAGGCGGGAGAGTGATCGCCGGTGTAGAGCTCTACAGCTCCACAAATACGCTGTCGTCGCCCGCGCGGACGATAACAGCGGGGGGGACTGCAGTTGATTGCGCGGCACACATCCGTGAAGCCTTTCTAACCTGAATCTGCTACCACCCAACCATGACCTCACCCGACACCGCCTCCGAGATCGCCGCTCCGATTGCGAAGTCCGACCCGGCAAAGCCGGCGCCCAGCTGGCGCGAGAGCATGGCCGTGTACTTGCAGCCGCGCGTGCTCGTGGTGCTGTTCCTGGGCTTCTCGTCGGGACTGCCGCTGGCGCTGTCCGGCTCGACCTTGCAGATCTGGATGCGCGAGCTCGGCGTCGATCTCGGCACGATCGGACTGTTCGCTCTCGTCGGGACCCCGTACACGCTGAAATTCCTGTGGGCGCCGCTGGTCGACGCGCTGCACGTGCCGTTGCTCACGCGCGCCTTCGGACGCCGGCGCGGCTGGCTGGTGTTTTCGCAGCTGCTGCTGATCGTCGCCATCCTGCTGCTCGCGCTGGCCGATCCGGCGCGCGCGCCGTTCATGGTGGCGCTGGCCGCATTGCTGGTGGCCGCGATGTCATCGACGCAGGACATCGTGGTCGACGCCTTCCGCGTCGAGAGCCTGCCGGAGAGCGAACAGGCGGCCGGCATGGCATCTTACGTCGCCGCCTACCGCATCGGCATGCTGGTCTCGACCGCGGGCGCGCTGGTCGTGGTCAGCGCCTTCGAAAACGGCGGGCTGTCGCGGCCCTCATCCTGGATGTGGGGCTATGTCGTGATGGCCGCGCTGGTGCTGATCGGCACGGTCACGGCACTCGCCGCGACCGAGCCGGCCCAGTCGAAGCAGGCGGAAACCGAGACGGGTGCGGACACGGCCCTTGCCCGCGTCATGCACGCAGCCGCCGGTGCGTTCGTGGAGTTCCTCAGCCGGCGCGATGCGCTCGCAGCGCTCGCCTTCGTCGTGCTGTTCAAGTTCACCGACGCCTTCTCGGGCACGATGACCGCGCCGTTCGTGATCGATCTCGGCTTCAGCAAGGTCGACTACGCCGCGATCGTGAAGGGCGTCGGCCTCGCCGCGACGCTCGCCGGCGGCTTTGCCGGCGGCTTCGTGGCACGCCGCTATTCGCTCGCGACGAGCCTATGGATCGGCGGCGTCGTGCAGGCGCTCGCCAACCTGTCGTTCTCCTGGCTCGCGATCGTCGGCGTCAATCAATGGGCGCTGGCGCTGGCAATATCCGCGGAAAACTTCACCAGCGCGGTCGGCACCGTGATCTTCGTCGCCTATCTCTCCGCGCTGTGCCGGAATCCGCTGCACACCGCGACACAATATGCGCTGCTCACCGCGCTCGCCGCGGTCGGTCGCACCTATCTGTCCTCGGGCGCAGGCTATGTGGCGAAGGCGACTGGCTGGCCCGCGTTCTTCGTGATCTGCGTGCTGGTCGCGATCCCCGGTCTCGTGCTGCTGGCGTGGCTGCAGCGGCGCGG
>JBARNF010000983.1:0-3405 GCA_049802835.1 Bradyrhizobium sp. | reverse complement strand
ACGAATAGAAAGATCAGAAAAAGCCGGGGCTCAGATCTAACCCGTAGGTCAGCGCCAACATCAACACGAACAATCCAGAAGCACACAACAGCACTAGATGCTTGAGCAACTCGTCCTTCGTACCATCAGATGACTCAGAAAAAGCCCTAGAAAAAACTTTGGCCATAATAGTCGCAACCTCTACCTTGCGCCGCCCCTGAAGTAGGTCAGTCCGCGAAGTGGAAAGGTTCAGCTCGGTGCCGGGGGCCACTGACCCGCAGCAGGTGCGACAACGCTTCGGGGCGAGAACCGCTTCTGGCCCGATTCCGGGCGTTCCGGCCCGAACGCGATGGCGTCCGGTTGGCCGACCTGACCGGAAACATACCGAGCGACATCGCGCACTCGCCGCCAGCGATCTGCCTGCATTCGCTGCAAGTCGTTCGGCAGAATGAGACCCGGCCGAAAACGAAAGACGCGGCAGCCCGTGGCTGCCGCGTCCATTTGTCAAAGCTCAGGCCGAGCGGGGGTCTACTCCAGCTCGATCGCCTGGAACTTGCCGCGCTCGTCGAGCGCCGTCCCCCAGATCTTGTGCGAAGCCTGGTGTTCGGCACGGCCGAAGCCGAGCTTGGCGCCGAGGCCGAGATCGATGTCGCGCATGTTCTCCAGCGTGTCGATCAGCGCCTCGCTGTCGAGCTGCGGGCCGACCCGGCGCATCGCCTGAACCAGGACGTTGGCCGCGATGTAGCCTTCGAACGACACGTAGGACGGCGATTCACCCGGGAAGTACTTCTCCAGCGCGCCCTTGTATTCGAGCACCGCGCTCGAATAGCCACCGACCGCCGGCACCACCTGGGTCACGATGACGCCGCTGGCGTAGCGTGGACCGAGCAGCATCAGTTCGTCGGACAGTTCGGTTGAGCCCACGAACGACACGTTGGTGTAGATCATGCTCGGATAGAGATCGCGCGTCTTCTCGATGAACTTCGCGGCTGCCCGGTAGGTCGCGACCATGACGATCGCCTTGGGCGGGTTCTTCATCGCCCGCAGCTGGTTGACCGCCTCATCGACGTCCACTGTGTTGCGCTTGTAGTGGAAGCGGACGATGGACGTGTCGGAGAGTCCGAGCGACCGGAACGCCTTGGCCACGCCGGCGAAGCCGGCATCACCATACGCGTCCTGCTGAGCGAAGACCGCGATGTCCTTCGGCGGCAGGCGGCGCAGCTTCACCAGGTAACGCACGACGGTGTCGGTCTCTTCCGCGTAGCTGGCACGGTAGTTGAAGACGTAGCGATCCGGCGGATCGTTGCGCAGGATGTTGGCGCCGGTGAACGCGCCGTAGAACAAGACCCGGCGCTGCAGGGCAAAGGGCATGGCCACGGCAGAGGTCGGCGTGCCGACATTGCCGATGAAGCCGAACACCTTGTCCTTCTCGTAGAGCTGCTTCATCGCATCCAGCGTGCGCGCCGGCTCGTAGCCGTCGTCGGCCGAATAGAGCCGCAGCGACCGCCCGGCGACGCCGCCGGCATCATTGGCGCGATTGAAGGCGGCTTCGATGCCCAGCTTCATCTGCCGGCCGAGCTCCTTGGCTGCGCCGGAGAACGGGGCGGCGATGCCGAAGCGGATCTCGTTGGCGGTGATCCCCTGGACGTTGCTGTTGGTCGGGGGCGGAAGCGTCGCCGTCGGCACCGTGGCGGCGACCGCCGCGGACGGGGCGATTACCCCGGCGAGGCTGGTGGCCGTCTGGCTCGGCGCGGCCTGCCCGAGCGAACGCTCGAGCTCGGCCAGCTGACGACCCGCGGCATTGCAGTCCGTCTGCGCAGCACCAACGCGGTTGCGGCCGTCCGCGACGTAGCCGTTGAAGACGCGGGTGAGTTCGTCGCGATCCGAGCCGCCCGTGGAGGCCTCCCGGATCACCTCGCGAAATTTGTCGACAATGGCCTGAACGCGGCCCTGGTCGATCGCCTGACAGGCGGATGCTGCTCCCACGATCGGCCCAACCCGGCTCGCAAGATTACGCACCACATCCGCATTGGTGCCCGCCGCGCTGGCGGGCGTTGCGAGCAATGCCGCAACCAAGAACACGCTAGAACGAAAGCTCATTGCCACTATCCCACTATGGACCCCATCCAGGTCTTCCGCCTGGTGATTTGACGCTTTGTCTGCGACGGAGAAGATTTATGACCGCCACCATGCACAGACTAGCTTTTCCTAAGAGCATGACCATTTCGGTAACCCGGCACGGCTATCTCTGATCATGCTTTAGAAGATGCTAATGCGTCGTCTTCAACCAGTTCTTTTCCTTGCAGCTAAGTCTAGTCAAGTTCGATTGGCTGGTACGTGCCGGTTTCGTCGAGTGCAGTGCCCCAGATCTTGTGTGACGCCTGGTGCTCTGCGCGTCCAAATGCAAGTGGGGCGCCGAGGCCGAGATCGAGGCTGCGCATCGATTCGAGCGTGTCGACCAGTCGCTCGGTGTCGAGCGGATTGGTCTGCTTCAGCGCCTGGATCAGGATCGTGGCCGCGATGTAGCCTTCGAGAGACGTGTAATCCGGCGCCTCACCCGGAGAATACTTGGCCAGCGCATTCTTGTAGTCGAGCACGAGGCTCGAATAGCCCGAAACAGCCGGCACGCCCTGCGTCACGATGACGCCATTGGTGAAGCGCGGACCGAGCAGCTTCAGTTCGGTCGCGAGTGACGTCGAGCCGACGGCGGATACGTTGGCGTAGATCAGGCCGGGCACCGCATCGCGCGTCTTCTCGATGAACTTTGCGGCCGCACGATCGGTCGCCACCATGATGACCGCCTTGAGCGGAGGTTTATGGGCCTTGACCTGGTTGACCGCCTCCTCGACGTCCATCGTCGCGCGCGGATAAGAGAAACGCACCACGGGATCGCTGACGTTCAGCTGTCGGTAGGCCTTCCCGACACCGGCGAACCCGTCGTCGCCAAAGGCGTCCTGCTGGGTGAATACCGCGATCTGGCGCGGCGGAATCCGCTTCATCTTGATCAGATAGCGCACCAGCGTGGCCGTCTCCTCCGCGTAGCTGGCGCGGTAGTTGAAGACGGAGCGGTCCGGCGGATCGCGCCGCACTACCCCGGCGCCCGTGTTGGGGGCGAAGTACAGCGCGCGGCGCTCCAGGGCGTAGGGAATGGCCACCTGCGAGTTCGCCGTGCCGATATTGCCGATGAAGCCAAACACCTGCTCCTTGTCGTAGAGCTGGCCCATCGCCGAGAGCGTCCGGTTCGGATCGTAGCCGTCATCGGCGGCAACGAGCCGAAGCCTGCGCCCGCCGACACCGCCGGCATCGTTGGCGCTTGCGAAGGCGGCCTCGATCCCCTGTTTCATCTGGCGCCCGGTTTCCTTGCGGATGCCGGAGAACGGCATGACGATACCGAAGCGGATCTCGCTCACGGTGACGCCGCGCACC
>JBARNF010000982.1:0-2073 GCA_049802835.1 Bradyrhizobium sp. | reverse complement strand
GCCGCCAAGCCTTAGACGTTAAGCCTTAGATATCCGCATACACCTCCAGCAGATTGCCGTCGGGGTCCCTGAAGAACAAGGTCCGGTGGCCGAAGGGCTGGTCCGTGGGCGGCTCCAGCGGCGTGACCCCCTTCTGGAGCAGCTCGGCCGCACAGCGGTCGACATCGTCGCGGACCACCTTGAAGGCGAGTTGAAGCGACGCGCTTCCCGGGGGCGTCGGCAGATCCGATGCAAGCCGCTGCGGCTCCGCGAGCGCCAGCGTATTGCTGCCGACCTGATACTCGACCCACCGCGGTGACAGCTCCCGGAGCAGCGGAAATCCGAGGATGTCCTGGTAGAACCGGCGCATGGTGGTCCAGTCGCGCGCCAGAATGACGGTGTAGTCGATGGCCCGGATGGCGCGGAACGGCGATGCATTGTCCTCGGCGTCGGTCATCATCAGTCCCTCCCGTTGCTGCGGGCAGCAAAGCCCGCATTTCGCGGCCCGCGGCGAGTGGCGCAGGCGGATCGGCCTCGCTATGGTGCGGGCGTGAACAGGCCGCCATGCCGGCCCTCGGACAGTCGGATCGGCTGTTCATAGCGCAATCGAAGCTCGGGCGTGAGACGCGTGGTCGGATCAGGAGACACGGTTGCAGCGGAGCGGCGGGACCGGTTCATTCCGCTGCGCAAGTCCGACATCCTGGACGGCCTGATGTCGCACGGCGGCCTCGATGACGGCCAGTCAGCTGCGCTGCGGCAGCTGGCCCACATGCTGGGCGCGATCCTGCATCATCAGTATTTCGATGAGCTGGACCGGCTGCGCGAGGCCTATTTCGACTTCGATCCCGAGGTGGCCGTAGGACGGCATCGGTCGCCCGGGGATCTCGATGCGGCCTATCGCGGCCTGACCGACGAGTTTGTCCGTGTGCTCAGCGAGGCCAATTTCGTCGAGATCTCGCACGACGAGATCGAGCGCGCCTTTGCCGAGCACGCGCTGGTGCGGGTCAAGCTGAAGGCGCCGATCTCGGATTATCGTGACGTGCGCATGTTCCGGCGCGGCCAGCACAGCGAAACCATCGAGGTCCCGTTCCTGTATGGCCTGCGGCGCCGGTCGCACGAGGTCGAGGTCTATGACGACATCGTGCTGATGGTGGCGACAAAGCCTGACGATCCCGGCGGCAAGCCGCGCAAGCCCCGGGTCGGCGCCTGGCGCGGCCGCAACAAGATTCGCGGCGGCGCCGTGCTGTTCAAGTATTTCCGCCACATCGCGCGCTTCGATCTCGAAGCGCTGCTGCCGAACGTGCGCGTCGTGATGGGCCTGCGCGACCAGCTGACCCTCGGCGTGCCGGCGCTGCTCGGCGGCGTGCCTATCCTGCTCAAGCTGGCCTCCACCCTGACGGTGCTGTTCATCGTCGCCGGGTTCTATCTCGGGCTCAGCGGCACCGTGCACGACAACGACACCGAGCAGGCCTTGGCGGCGCTGTCGGGAATCTTCGCGCTCGGCGCCTTCATCTTGCGGCAATGGGGCAATTTCCACCGCCAGTCGCTGATCCATCAGAAGCAGCTCACCGACAACATCTACTTCCGCAACGTCAACAACAATTCCGGTATCTTCAACTACCTGATCGGCGAAGCCGAGGACCAGGACTGGAAGGAGGCGGTGCTGGCCTATGGCGGCCTGGTGCTGGCGTCCGTCCCGCTCAGTCGCGCGACGCTGGGCAGCCATGTCGAGGAGTTGCTGCAGCAGATGTTCGGACTTCGCCGCGCATTCAATGTCGACGAGGCGCTGAAGCGGCTGCGGGAGTTCGGTCTCGTCAGCGGCGGGGATGACGCGCTGTCGGTGCTGCCGCTGCCGGAGGCGATCGGACAGCTCGAGCGAGTGTGGGCGATTTCGCTGCGGCCAAGGTTGTAGTTAAGGCAACCAGAAATCCGGGCCTCATGGTTCGAGACGCGCCAAAGATGGCGCTTCTCACCATGAGCCGCCAGCTCCGCCCCGGAGCTGCACACGGACCATGAACAGAATCGTAGCCCGGATGAGCGGGCACCGGAGCCCGGAGGGCGGAGGTGGACGCGATATCCGGGGTCTCACGAAGT